>NZ_SSMG01000458.1 GCF_009873615.1 Photobacterium lucens | reverse complement strand
CATACGTGTCGTATTTTATAAAAAATCGACTAAGTATCTTTTCGAGATTATTTATAGATATTTTATTAGTTTCTTCTAGTATATAGAGGTTATCTTCAAGAACATCATCAGTTAGTTCATTGATAACTTTGCTTTCAAAAAGGCAGTCTTTACGTATTAGATATGAATATGCGCCTGACTTTTTATGATGTGAAAGTGGGATTTTTACCCCAAGTCCCACACCAGAAGAAGGTTTAGAAGATTTGGGAAACGTATCTATACCAAGCAATGAGTGGTCGTAGGTTAAATTAGAATCATCTAAAATCGCTTCTAGAACTTCGTAAGCAGTAGAGTAGTACACGTTTTCTGAAAAAAGTATCCAAACGTGATAACCCCTATTACCTGAATACTCGGTTAGGCAGGGGATATTTTTTAAAGATAAGTAATTGACAAATTGGCTGACGGTTAATAGAAGCTCTTCTTCGGCAACCTTTCTTGTTTCAGATCCTAAATGTTCCTTCAGAATATCAAAGTCATAGCATATCCACTTTACGGTGTAATCCTGTTGCTTTTGATAAACAGCTATTGAACCTTGCTCATTTAATGACTTTTTAATGAGTGAGGCTGAGAGAAAACCATACTTTTTATGATAAACACCATCATCTTGCTGGCGGGCATAGAAGGGTTGATCACTAGAAAACAGTGCATGTAACTTTTGGGCAATCTGACCTTTCAAATTTTGGAGATCTGTCATATTTATTTTGCTTAGAGTTAGAGTGATCCTACATTATAACAATATTTTTTTATACCTGTCAGTGGGATAGATATTACAAGTAAAGTCTGACCCGCCGTAAGGTAAGTGTTGCCTATTATTGTCTTTGATTAGGTATTCAGCACCTTTAATCAAAGTAGGTAACATTCTTCTTTTTATTAAAGTGTCAGAAATAGCCAGAACAAATACATATTAAGAGTATCTCTCAATAAAAAGCTGCTTTTGAGTTTTATTAAATTACATTTAATTGCTTGCTACCTGTTATAGAAAGGCAGCCAAGTGATGCTTTCATTATATGCTCGCTCCACCATACCATCATCGGAATACGTCTTTCGAAATAATCAGTTCGATTATATGCACTTCGAACTTGATTTCCATCGACATGAGCAAGTGATGCTTCAATTAAGTCAGAATCAAAGCCTTGCTCATTGAGAGTGGTACTTGCTAATGAGCGAAATCCATGACTAACTAGCCTCTTCTCAAACCCCATACGTTTGAGAGCCATATTTGCTGTTTGGCTGTTATAAGACTTGAGTGGATTTCTATCCGAAGGAAAGACAAATTCTCGATGCTGACTGATTGGTTTCATCACTTCTAATAAAGCAACTGTTTGATCGGTTAAAGGAATACGGTGTTCGCGCTTTTTTTTCATTCGCTCTGCTGGAATGGTCCAAATTCTCTGACTTAGATCTATCTCACTCCATCGAGTAGCTGCAGCTTCAAAAGGGCGGGTCATTGTATGTAATTGCCATTCAATTAAGCAGCGAGTCGTGCGTTTTATATTTGCGTTTGCTATGGCATTCATTAATTCAGGCAATCCTTCAGGCTTGATCGATGCCATATTCTTTTTTTGAGGTTTTTTGAAGGCCGCTTTTATTCCTGTTAATGGATTGGCATTAACGAAACCGCAATTAGTTGCAAAATCCATGATTTCGTTTAGACGTTGAGTTAATCGCTTAACTGTTTCTAAGCTGCCTTTAGCTTCTATAGGCTTAAGTGATTCGATAACTAAAGGAGCTGTAATGTCTTTGACGGGTGTTGTTGATAAGTTGGGGAATATATGTAATTCGAGTGAGCGCCATATGTCTACCGCGTAGTCAGGCGTCACACTTTCTTGTTTAATATCAAACCACTCTTTAGATACATTAAAGAAAGTATGTTGATGGACTGTTTTGTGTTCTTGCTGTTTACGTTTTTTATCTTCTTGTGGATCGATATCTTGAGCGATGAGCTCTTTAGCTTCCAGAGCTTGTTTACGTGCGAGAGCAAGAGAAAGATCGGGATACTTTCCTAAGGTGAGATTAGCTCTCTTTTTACTATTGGGGCGATAGTAATTAAATAACCAATGTTTTGAACCGCTAGGTTTGACTCTGAGTCGGAGACCACCGCCATCAAAGAGGCAGTACTCTTTGTCTCTTGGTTTTGCTGATTTGATTTCTTTATCGGTAAGTCGGGTAGTTATTTTTGCCATAATGGGTACACCATATTAATACCGTAATAACAGTGTACCCAAAGATGTACCCATAAATCAAAGATGTTACTGGACACCTTAGAACCTTACAGATACAAGAAAGCCCGCTAAGTCAGTAACCTAGCGGGCTCTCTGGACGTCCTAGGACGCCTTCGTATACGAATTTGGTGGAGCTGGCGGGATTTGAACCCGCGTCCAAAACCAGTCTAACCAATGGCGCTACATGCTTAGTCTGTCTTTAATCTCGTAAGTGCACTGCGAACAGACACGCTATGCAAATACATACCAGAATTCTATTTCGCGGTTCACCTCTCTAGTCAAAGGTTCCCTCGCTATCTTGTTTGGGTTTGAACCCCTGTTATTCCCCGTCTTACAAGCGGAAGCTAGGGCAGGAGCGCTCTTAGCAGGGTATTAAGCTGCTAGTGCGTAGTTTTCGTCGTTTGCGACTATTTTTTTGCGGCTTTTTTACGAGGCCAACCGCACCTCGGCATGCTCCACAAGCCTTCGTGATCCTGTCGAATCCTAAATCAGCCCCAGAGTTCGAACGATGTTAGCAGATTCTTTGAGGGGGTCAATAGATATATATACTATAAACGCCCAAACGATTGATTAGTAATCAAATGCTAATCTGCTGTTACGAAGAATTTTTAGCGATTGCTACTTTTCAGTATACGTGCTTTATCGCGTTGCCAATCTTTTGCTTTGCTGTCGGCGCGTTTGTCGTGCAATTTCTTACCACGTGCTGTACCGATTTTGATCTTCACAAAAGAGGCTTTCCAGTACATGTTCAGCGCAATAATGGTTTCACCATCACGGTTTACAGCACCTGCTAATTTATCAATTTCACGACGATTTAGTAGTAGTTTACGTGTACGTGTTGGATCAGCGACGACGTGCGTTGATGCAGCATTCAGTGGTGTGATGGTTAAACCAGAGATAAAGGCTTCGCCATTACGTAAGAAGACATAACTTTCTGTCATGTTTACTTTACCGTCACGGATCGCTTTTACTTCCCAACCTTGAAGTTGCATACCTGCTTCGTATTCGTCATTAATTGCAAATTCAAAGCGTGCAGTTTTATTTTTGGCAATAGTATTACTGCCTGGCTTTTTGTTTGGTTTTTTAGCCATGATGACCTCTTAAAGTCAGTGTTGCTGTCCCAAGTCAGCAGCAAATAATGCTGTGCATGGTCGAAATAAGTTATTGAACTTATCATAATTGTTGGCGGTAACAATAGCTATTTTGGCAGATCGACGACTAATGGTATTATAGTTGCGTCTCTTGTTGCGTAGTTGCAATGCGTCGCAGGGGCATTTTGTTCGATGAAGGAGAAGCTATGCCGCAGATTAGTCGCTCTGCACTTGTTCCGTTTAGTGCCCAGCAAATGTTTGAATTGGTCAATGATGTTGAATCCTATCCTGCGTTCCTACCGGGATGTGCTGGCAGTAAAATTATTGAAAGCTCAGCAGATCATATGATGGCGTCGGTTGATGTATCGAAAGCTGGCATCCGTAAAACATTTGTGACGCATAATAAGCTGGTTGATTTTAATCAGATCAACATGCAGCTAGTGGATGGCCCTTTCCGTAAACTTGTCGGTGGTTGGACTTTTACTGAGCTTGACGCTACGGCATGTAAGATCGAATTGAATTTAGAATTTGAATTTACCAGCGGCTTAATTGATGCAGCTTTTGGTAAGATTTTCCGCGACTTGACCAGTAATATGGTTCAGGCATTCACTCAACGAGCAAAAGAAATTTATGCATTCTGATCAATCGTTAATCCATGTTGAGGTTGTTTACGCATTACCCAATGCACAGCGAGTTTTAAAGTTAGCTGTTGTTGCTGATACGCCGATACAGGAAATTATTGAACAATCTGGCATTTTAGCTATGTATCCTGAGATTGACTTAAAGAAAAATAAAGTAGGGATATATAGTCGTAATGTGAAATTAGACAGTACAGCAAGAGAAGGGGATAGAATTGAGATCTATCGTCCGTTAGTGGCAGATCCACGTGAGATCCGTCGTAAACGTGCTGAGCAAGCTAAACTTAATGCTGAATAGAAGCACTAACGGTTAAAGTTTGAATATAAAAAAAGCTCGCATTGGCGAGCTTTTTTGTTATGACAAGAACAAAACCATTAATTAATTGGTGTTAAAAATTGAGGGCTTTGTTTGTAATCTCCTTTCATACTCACAAGTTGTGCTTGTGGGTTGAATGTTAAGATCAAATTCTTCTGGATCGGTTTGTCATGGCCGTTTTGTTCGTAGAAGATATAGTTCCATGTATCAGGGTAACTTGGGTCTACTAACATAGGAGTGCCCAGTACATATTGAACTTGCGCTTTGGTCATGCCGACACGAAGCATATCTACACTTTTTTGTTCTACGTAGTTACCTTGGTCGATATCAATGCGATAAACCAAACGTTCTGCGATTGAACAGCCACTAAGTAAGCCTAACGCTAGGGTTAGGGCTGCAATGTTTTTCCAAGTCATAGCATCCTGGCTTTTTAGCTTTAACTGCTGCGATGATAAACAAGGTCTATGCAGAAGTAAAAAGCGGTAAAGAAAAAAAGTAAATAATTTTGATATTCGACTATTACTTCTCGTAATAGTTGCATCTGTCTCTTAGTTTATTTCATAACCGCTAAATAAGCGAAACTTAATCAAGCCGCAATCAATAACTCTTTTGCATTTGCCAATGTGCGTTCAGTAATTTCACTACCACCGAGTAGGCGAGCAAGCTCTGCGACACGATCATCTTCTGTTAATGGACGCATATTGGTTTCAGTTTGACCTTCTGACGTTTTCTTTGCTACGAACATTTGTTGATGACCACAGCCAGCGACCTGCGGTAAGTGAGTCACACACATGACTTGGGTTGATTCGCCTAGCGTACGCAGCATCTTGCCAACGATAGCAGCTGTTGGGCCACTAATACCGACATCGACTTCATCGAAAATAAGGCTTGGTGTTTCTACTTTTTGAGCCGTGATCACTTGAATCGCCAATGAAATACGTGATAGTTCACCACCTGATGCGACTTTGCCTAGTGGCTGTAATGGTTGACCTGGGTTGGTTGAGACTAAGAAGTTGATACTGTCGTAACCAATAGGGCTTAACATGCGGTCTGGATCGCTGGTGATGTTAATTGAAAACTCACCGTGCTCCATGCTTAGTGTATGCATACTTTCTGAGATCTTTTGATCAAGCTCTTTGGCATAACGCTGACGACTTTTACTGAGTTTTTCGGCTGCAAGCAGGCATTTTTGACGTAATGCTTCCACGTTTTCAGCCATTTCTTCTAAGCGTTCATCGCTGCAATCAAGGTTTTCTAGCTCTTTGAGTAAGTCTTGATGCTTTTGATATAGTTCGTTTGGCATTACGTAGTGCTTACGTGCCATCGACATGATTTTTGATAAACGTTCTTCTAAATAGATCAAGCGGTGTGGATCCATATCTAAGTTATCAAGGTAGCTGCGTAGCTCTTGGCTTGCTTCCTGTACCTGGATGATCGCTTCTTCCAACATCTGTGGGATTGCGTTTAGGTTATTATCGTACTCACCTAAATTGCATACTTGCTGACAAGCCATTTGTAGTAGCTGTAACGCATTACCATCATCACCGTCGTAGAGAGCAGAAAGTGCTGTTTGGCTAGCAACAGCAAGCTCACCACTGTTTGATAGGCGCTTATGCTCTTCTTCAATCTCAATAAATTCTTCTTCACCTAATGCTAATTCATCTAGCTCTTTGACTTGGTACTGAAGTAATTGTTTTTGCGCTTCGTTCTCTTCACGACTTTGTGTTAGACGTTTTAGCTCGTTGTGCGCTTGGCGCCAGCGTTGGTAGGTTTCACGTGTTTTATCTAACAGCATGTGGTGACCTGCATATTGATCAAGCATTTGCTGTTGATAATCAGGACGCATTAGTTGCTGGTGGGCATGTTGACCATGAATGTTGATCAGTAGCTGTCCCAATGCTTTTTGTTGTGATGCAGGAACAGGGCTGCCATTAATGAAGCCACGAGAGCGACCTTCTTTGGTGATCACTCGGCGTAAAATACACTCTTCACCATCCATTAAATCGTTATCTTCTAACCAACGACGTGCAGCTTGGTTGTTTGCTAATGAGAAAGCGGCAGAGATCTCTGCTTTGTCTTCATTGGGGCGAACCATTGAAGCTTCTGCACGATCGCCAAGGCATAAACCCAGTGCATCGATGGCAATAGATTTACCTGCACCCGTTTCACCTGTAATGGTGGTCATACCCGGTTTAAGTTCAAATTGAAGCGTTTTAACAATGGCAAAGTTAGAGATAGTCATGTGTGCCAGCATGTGTTCACCTGTTTAAATCAACACCTGTTTTTTCATACAGTATATACTGTATCTATAACCAGTAAAGTATTGAGTGAAGAAATATGCTGAAAAATATGATTTGGATTAAGTTTTTGAAATGCAGATAGAAATAAAGCCAGTGTAGAAACTGGCTTTATTGGAATATTGTTTAGAAGAGGCGGCTAGACCAACCGAGTTTTCCTCGCAAGATATTATAATAGCTGTAATCTTTCGGATGGATCAGCTGTAACCTGTCTTTGCTTTGGTAAATATGAATTTCATCACCAGGGCTAACAGGTAAAGATACCTGACCGTCACAACTGACTTCTAATGTGCTGCCATTATTGGGTGATACCAGCAGTTTGATACAGCGATCACCATCTACCACTAATGGTCGGCATGACAGCGTATGTGGGAACATGGGTACAAGCGCAATAGCATTTAAACTTGGTGACAAAATAGGACCACCACCAGAGAGCGAATAGGCTGTTGAACCTGTTGGTGTCGCAATAATTAAACCATCAGAGCGTTGCGAGAACGCGAAGCTATCATCAATATAAACTTCAAACTCAATCATGTGAGCGATTTTATCTGGGTGCAGTACGGCTTCGTTTAGTGCGGCGTTTCTGCTTTTTACTTGTCCGTGGCGATGCACTTCAGCTTCTAATAAAAAGCGATCTTCTTTAATGAATTCCCCGTCTAGCACACGTGCGAGTGGTGCTTCAAAATCATCAGGGTCAAGATCGGTTAAGAAACCAAGGTTGCCACGGTTTACTCCAATCACAGAGATATCAAAACGAGATAATACACGTGCAGCGCCAAGCATGTTGCCATCACCACCGACCACAATAGCTAGATCGGCTTTTTCCCCAAGAGTGAGCAAATCGTAGAAACAGTCTTCTGGTATATCAAGATCATTGGAAAGGCGATGATCCAATAAAACGGTGTAATTTTGTGCCACCAACCATTGATACAAACTCATATGTGTTTGTAGGGCATCTGGGTTACGTGGTTTACCAATTAACGCAATGGTTTCAAAAATACGCGTCATCTCTTTGTTCCAACAAATGATAGTGAGGGCAGTATAGCCTTAGAAAAAAAAACTTGTCGCTGTTTGTTATCAATATTGGGTTGAATCATTGAACTTCATCCCCATAATATGCCCAAGACTGTTTGAAACGTAGCGAATATTGATATACCGCTACTGATTAATTCATACCCTATTATCTTGGCGGAGAAATGACGCATGACAAATAAAGACCACAATGTACAGGATGAGCAGCTTAAAGATGCAGTTGAGGCTGTAGAAGTTGAAGCTGTTGAGGGTGAGTTTGTTGAATCTGAAGAAGAATTATACTCAGCGCGTATTGCAGAGCTAGAAGCGGCACTATTAGCAAGCGAAGCACAAGCTAACGAAGCAAAAGACATGGCACTGCGTGCACGTGCAGAAGGCGAGAATGTACGCCGTCGTTCAGAGCAAGAAATTGATAAAGCACGTAAGTATGCATTAAACAAATTTGCAGAAGAATTATTGCCAGTAATTGACAACCTTGAGCGTGCGCTTGAAATGGCAGACAAGACTGATGAATCATCAAAAGCGATGATGGAAGGTGTTGAGCTAACGCTAAAAACAATGACAGATACAGTGGCGAAGTTTGGTTTAACGCAAATTAACCCACAAGGTGAAGCATTCAACCCTGAATTCCACCAAGCAATGGCAATTCAAGAAAGTACTGAGTTTGCACCAAACACAGTAATGATGGTAATGCAAAAAGGTTACGAGCTAAATGGCCGTGTGATCCGCCCTGCAATGGTAATGGTGTCTAAAGCGGCTGCGGGTAACGTAAATACGCAAGCGTAATTATTGCTATCTGTTAGCGCATAAAAGCCCACTTCGGTGGGTTTTTTTATTTTTTTTGAAAATATTTTTATTTTGCCCTTGAAAAGCATTCTAGCGACCTTATTTAGTAGTCATAAGACATTAAATATATTTGTCACGGGTAACCCCCGAACCGCTAACTCAGAATGCGTTCTAGAGTGTAGCAAGTAAATATAACGAATTTCGGAGATAGTCTGATGGGTAAAATCATTGGTATTGACTTAGGTACTACAAACTCTTGTGTGGCAGTACTTGACGGCGACAAACCACGTGTAATCGAAAACGCAGAAGGCGAGCGTACAACAGCATCAGTTGTTGCATACACTCAAGATGGTGAAACGCTAGTTGGTCAACCAGCAAAACGTCAGGCAGTAACAAACCCTGAAAACACACTATTCGCAATCAAGCGTCTAATCGGTCGTCGTTTCGAAGACGAAGAAGTTCAGCGTGATATCGAAATCATGCCTTACAAAATCGTTAAGGCTGACAACGGTGATGCATGGGTAGAAGCAAAAGGCCAAAAAATGGCTGCTCCTCAAGTATCTGCTGAAATCTTGAAGAAAATGAAGAAAACAGCTGAAGATTTCCTAGGCGAACCAGTAACTGGCGCGGTAATCACAGTTCCTGCTTACTTCAACGACGCACAACGTCAAGCAACTAAAGATGCGGGTCGTATCGCAGGTCTAGACGTTAAACGTATCATCAACGAACCAACAGCAGCTGCACTTGCTTACGGTCTTGATAAGCAAGGTGGTGATCGCACTATCGCTGTTTACGACCTTGGTGGTGGTACATTCGATATCTCAATCATCGAAATCGATGAAGTTGAAGGCGAGAAAACTTTCGAAGTACTATCAACAAACGGTGACACACACTTAGGTGGTGAAGACTTCGATACACGTCTAATCAACTACTTAGTAGACGAATTCAAGAAAGAGCAAGGTATCGATCTGAAGAACGATCCACTTGCTATGCAGCGTCTAAAAGAAGCAGCAGAAAAAGCGAAAATCGAACTATCTTCTGCACAGCAAACTGATGTAAACCTACCTTACATCACAGCTGATGCGACTGGTCCTAAGCACATGAACATCAAAGTGACGCGTGCGAAACTAGAATCTCTAGTTGAAGACCTAGTTCAACGCTCTCTAGACCCACTAAAAGTGGCACTAGCTGATGCAGACCTAACTGTTGGTGACATCACAGATGTTATCCTAGTTGGTGGTCAAACTCGTATGCCTATGGTTCAAGCAAAAGTTGCTGAGTTCTTTGGTAAAGAAGCACGTAAAGACGTGAACCCTGATGAAGCTGTTGCTGTAGGTGCTGCTGTTCAAGGTGGTGTTCTTGCTGGTGATGTTAAAGACGTTCTACTTCTAGACGTTACTCCACTATCTCTTGGTATCGAAACCATGGGTGGCGTGATGACTAAACTAATCGAGAAGAACACAACTATCCCAACAAAAGCGAACCAAGTGTTCTCTACTGCTGAAGATAACCAAAGCGCGGTAACTATCCACGTTCTTCAAGGTGAGCGTAAGCAAGCGAGCTACAACAAGTCTCTAGGTCAATTCAACCTAGAAGGTATTCAAGCAGCTCCTCGCGGTATGCCACAAATCGAAGTAACTTTCGACCTTGATGCTGATGGTATCCTAAATGTATCTGCAAAAGATAAGACTACTGGTAAAGAGCAGAAGATCACTATCCAAGCTTCTGGCGGTCTAAGCGATGCAGATATCGAGAAAATGGTTCAAGAAGCAGAAGCTAACAAAGAAGCTGATAAGAAGTTCGAAGAGCTAGTAACTGCACGTAACCAAGCTGACCAGCTAATTCACGGTACTCGTAAGCAAATCGAAGAAGCGGGTGACGCACTTCCAGCTGACGACAAAACAGCAATTGAAGCAGCTGTAACTGAACTAGAAGAAGCACGTAAAGGCGAAGATAAAGAAGCTATCGACGCTAAAGTACAAGCTCTAGTTGCAGCTTCTCAAAAGCTAATGGAAATCGCTCAACAGAAAGCACAAGCTCAACAAGCTGATGGTGCAGGTGAGCAACAAGCTAAGCAAGACGACGACGTTGTTGATGCTGAGTTTGAAGAAGTTAAAGACAACAAATAAGAACGTAATTAATACTTATTAATTAACATCTTATTTAAATTACGGGCGTTTGAGGTTACTCTAACGCCCGTAAATATATCTAGCCAGGTGACAATCAAGTTATGTCTAAACGTGATTTATATGAAGTGCTAGGCGTAGCCCGTGACGCAAACGAGCGTGACATCAAAAAGGCATACAAGCGCTTAGCGATGAAGTACCACCCAGACCGTAACCAGGGTGATGAGGAATCAGCAGAGAAATTCAAAGAAGTGAAATACGCTTATGAAATTCTTACTGATGGCCAAAAGCGCGCGGCTTACGATCAATATGGTCATGCAGCCTTTGAACAAGGTGGTATGGGCGGTGGCGGCGGCTTCGGCGGCGGTGCAGACTTCAGCGACATCTTTGGCGATGTGTTTGGCGATATCTTTGGTGGCGGTGGTCGTCGTCAACAACGCGCACAGCGTGGTTCAGATCTTCGCTACAACATGGAGCTAACGTTAGAAGAAGCTGTTCGTGGTTGTTCAAAAGAAATCCGTGTACCAACATTAGTTGGTTGTGACAGTTGTGATGGTTCTGGTTCGAAGAAAGGTTCATCAGCAACAACATGTACTACCTGTCATGGCGCAGGCCAAGTACAAATGCGTCAAGGTTTCTTTGCCGTACAGCAAACCTGTCCACACTGTCATGGTCGTGGTCAAATCATCAAAGATCCATGTGATAAATGTCATGGCGAAGGTCGTGTAGAAGAAACCAAAACGTTATCCGTTAAAATTCCTGCAGGCGTTGATACTGGCGATCGCATTCGTCTAACTGGCGAAGGTGAAGCTGGAGAGTTCGGTGCACCAGCAGGTGACTTGTACGTTCAAGTACATGTGAAAGAACACAACATTTTCCAACGTGATGGCAATAACCTACATTGCGATGTACCAGTAAGCTTTACGATGGCAGCACTCGGCGGTGAAGTTGAAGTGCCGACCCTTGATGGTCGTGTAAACTTAAAAGTTCCAGCTGAAACCCAAACCGGTCGTATGTTCCGTATGCGTGGTAAAGGTGTGACATCTGTTCGCGGTGGTATGACGGGTGATCTGATTTGTCGTTTAGTGGTAGAAACACCAGTAAACTTAAGCTCACGCCAAAAAGAGCTACTTCAAGAGCTTGAAGAGACATTTGGTGGAAAAGCAGCAAGTAAGCACAAGCCAAAATCAGAAGGTTTCTTCAAAGGTGTGAAGAAGTTTTTTGATGATCTAACTAACTAAGATTAGTTAATTTAGAATTGAAAAAGCCGACGGATTTGTCGGCTTTTTTGTATCACTTTTATGGCTTAATTTACCAACAAGATGCAGGGGTACCTGTACTATTTTGGTTCAGAGTTAGATCATTAATTAAACAAGTATCATTGTTGGCTTGAAACTTGGGTTTAGCAATAATTGTATAGGAATTAGTGCTTGCATTTGAAATAGACAGTGAATATTTAGAGGTATCTATATCGCAAAATGAACATGTATCATTATTATTAATTTCTGACACCAAAGGCATAGCTTCATACCCACCAGAAGTTTTTGCATAATCACCTTCAAGTGCTAACTGGATCTTTACCATATCTCCCATAGCTTGAGTTCGGTGTCCTTTCAAAACGTAAGACTGGTAAGAAGGGTAAGCAATAGCTGAAATAACACCAATAATCGCCACCACGATTAACATTTCGATCAGAGTCACGCCTTTTTGTTTAGTCATCATCCTTAATCTCTTTATTTTACGAGTCCCATCGATATCTGATTTTTCTCTTATCCTTGCTATTTTGCGTTGATGTTAATCTATGAATCAAGGTGCTCTTAAGGATCGAGAGCCGTATTTAAAGGGATTTGAGGAATGGCTCGCGGAAATTCATCCTATTTTCATTACATACATTTTATCGCTAAGCGACAGCGAGGTTTTACTTTGCTTGAATTAGTGATCGCCGTGTCTGTGATGAGCATTATGTTAGCGATGGCTGCGCCGAGTTTTAGTAACCTAATAGCCTCACAAAAAATAAAAAGACTTGCAACTGAGCTTGAATGGATCATGGTACAAGCTAAATCTGAAGCTGTGATGCGCGGCGCTAATACAAAATTACATTACATCAGTGTTAATACAACACCATCAAGTATCAATAATTGGTCAATTGTTTTAAAAGACAATACTGGGAACCAACTATCATCAATATCTTCTGATAGCTTTTCAAATATAAAAATTTGTCGCACTTTTACAAGTAATGATACTGAGTTTAAATCGAGAGATGGTAGACCTAAGACTTCCGGTGGAATTGTCTTTTATGTTGATGCAGCAAAAAAAGTAAAAGTGATCACAAGTCATTTGACTGGGCGAATATATGCTTGCTCTATTGGTTTAGATAGTTACGGTTTTAAAGCGTGTGCAAGTTCAGGGGTAAGTAGCTGTGTATAAACAGAAAGGATTTAGCTTACTTGAATTATTGATCTCAATGTCTATTGGCTTAATAGCCATTGGTATTGTTGGTAGTTTATTTCTACATGGAAATAAACTTGCAGCAGAAAGAAGTAAGCAGTTAATGCTAGCACAGGATATGAACGATGCGTTAAGAATGCTTAAGGAAGATGTTTTACGTGCAGGTTATAATGAAGGTAAGGGCTCAAGTTTTATTGTAAGTGGCGCATCAAAGATAGTGACCTTATCTCCATCATCTGGCACCGCAACTTGCTTAACGTATGGTTTTCATGATGGCTCTAAAGACTATTTTCGTTCTTATTATATTGAAAATAATAAATTGAAAATATATAGCACCTCAGCATCAGGTGCGACTTTAGCTAATGGGTGTTCTGGTGGTTCATCAATGTTAGATGAAAATTTACTTATAGTCGATTATTTCAATGTTTATACAACTCAATTATCAAGTGCTCAATCATCGACACAGTTAATAAAAGTTGATTTGAAAGTTTCTCATTTTGATGGCTCATCATCGGTTGAAAAAAGTTTTGATGTAAAAATAAGGAATTGGCAGTAATGAATAAGTATCGTCAATCAGGGATGACAACATTACTAATTACAAGCATGTTATTGATCGTTGCTTTATTATTGTCCTTAGGTTCTTATAAAAAC
>NZ_SSMG01000457.1 GCF_009873615.1 Photobacterium lucens | reverse complement strand
TACGTTATTTAATTCTGTTTTTATTGTTTATTTTTGAATTTATATACTGCTTTTTATATTTATTATAGTGACTATGCTTTTTGGGTATCTGATTTTATGGTGTGATGTTTGTCGCATTCGTTTTGAAACTTGTTATAGGTAGTTTCATACTTGCCGCAGCATTTTATTCGATCAGAGAGTTTCCCGTGTCACTAACAACCACTCAAGAGCACCCCGGACAAGAAGTAACAACACGTTTATCTAAATGGACTCAGCATGACACCCGTTGGATGTTGAGCTTATTTGGTACATCTGTTGGTGCCGGTATTTTATTTTTACCGATTAATATTGGCTCTGGTGGTTTTTGGTCTTTGATCGTCATGGCGTTATTGGCAGGACCAATGACATTCTGGGCGCACCGAGGATTAGCTCGTTTTGTGCTGTCATCATCTTCATCTGATGCCGACTTTACTGATGTGGTAGAAGAGCATTTTGGCACAGGCTATGGTCGTTTAATTTCTCTGTTGTACTTTCTGTCGATTTTTCCAATTCTGCTTATTTATGGTGTGGGTTTAACCAATACCGTTGATAGCTTTATTGTTCACCAATTGGGTTTAGAAGCGCCATCACGTGTGCTGCTATCTGGTGGTTTAGTTTTTGTGATGATCACTGTGATGTTAGCGGGTGAAAAAGCGATGCTAAAAGCGTTTGAAGTGATTGTTTACCCGTTAGCATTTATCTTGGCGGGGATCTCAATTTACTTGATCCCAAGCTGGCACATGCCAAACCTTAATTTCAACCAAAGCTTTGTTGAGTTCAGTTCATCGCTATGGTTAGCCATTCCTGTGGTGGTATTTGCGTTTAGTTATACGCCTGTGGTTTCTGGTTTTGTTAATGCTCAGCGCCGTCAGTATGCCGATGGGGCTAAGCAAAAATCAGAATCAATTTTAAAGCGTACGTCAGTGATGCTGATTGCATTTGTCCTGTTCTTTGTTTTCTCATGCGTGTTAAGTTTAACTCCTGAGCAACTACAGCAAGCTAAAGCAGATAATGTCTCTGTGCTGTCTTACCTTGCAAACGTAAAAGATAGTCACTTTATTATGTTGCTAGGCCCACTGATTGCATTTATTGCGATCACCTCGTCATTCTTAGGACACTTCATGGGCGCACGTGAAAGCTTTAATGGCATTGTGGCGAAGCAAACAAAATTACCACTGAAAACCATCGATAAGATCGGTGTGGTGATCATGTTCTTCTCTATTTGGTTTGCTGCGGTAATGAACCCGAGCATTTTAGGGATGATGGAAGCGTTATCTGGCCCTGTGATTGCGATGATCTTATTTATCATGCCGATGCTAGCGGTATATCGTATCGATAGTTTGAAAATGTACCGTGGCAAGATCAGCACTTGGTTTATTTTGCTGATGGGCGTATTGGCTGTGGCAGCGATTCTTTTTAGTTTGATTTAATCGCAAACAGATATGAGATAAAAAGAAGGCTTGCGTTATTAATAGCGCAAGCCTTTTTGTTATGTGTTGAGTCCTAAGGATTAGAGCTTAAAGCGACGGATTTCTTGCTGTAATTCGTTAGATAACTGAGATAACTCTGCCGCTTGTTGTGCAGCTTCATTGGCTTCAATGGCAAGCTCATTTGATACGTCACGAATGCCTTCGGTGTTGCGAGTGATCTCGGATGTTACCGATGATTGCTCTTCTGCCGCAGAGGCAATTTGTGTCGCCATATCATTGATGTTGTTCACCGCAGCGGTAATTTGCGCCAAGCTTGCTGAGGCTGAACTTGCATCATCCACACTGGTTTCAGATAAATGGCGACTGTCTTCCATGATCCCAACCGCTTGAGCTGTGGTTTGCTGCAGGGTTTCAATCATTTGTTGGATTTCTTGGGTCGATGCATGAGTACGTTGGCTTAACACTCGTACTTCATCGGCAACAACCGCAAAACCTCGACCTTGCTCGCCAGCACGAGCAGCTTCAATTGCTGCGTTTAATGCCAGTAGATTGGTTTGCTCGGCAATACCTTGGATGGTTGAGAGGATCGTAGTGATGCTTTGGGCATGATTATTTAGCTCACTGATCACTGTTGTTGCGGTATCCACTTCTTGCGCCAAACTAGAAATAGATTGCTGACTTTGATTGACCTGCGTTGCACCGTGATCAGATGCAGCAACCGTTTCTTCTGCGGTACGTGCAGTATTTTCTGCGTTGTAAGCGATCTCTTTTGTTGCGGCTGACATTTCATTAATCGCAGTTGCGACCATATTGATCTCATCTTGCTGGTGCAAAATACGAGAGCTGCGCGCTTGAGCTTGGGTCGCTGTGGCTTTTGATTGCTGGCTTAATGAATCAGAGACATGGCTTAAACGCATCACCATTGCATGCATATTGCTAACAAATTGGTTGAAGTTATTGGCGAGCTGTCCTACTTCATCATTGCTCTTAGGCTCAATACGTTGTGTCAGATCGCCTTCACCGCTGGCAATTTCTGCTAGTGCTTTTGAAACACGATCTAAATCGCGGAATAGGAAGTTAACTAACCATGCCACACTACAAATAACCAATAGCGCAATAACAGCAGCAGCTAGTATTAACTTCAATAGTAGCGCCTTATGGGCGGCTTGTTCTGTTTGGGTATCTAAGCTAATAGCGATCAGCCATTGCGTATTTGGAATACTCGCGAAGTAAAGCTGCTTAGCTTGGCCGTTAATGGTTAACTTTGCAAAGTCATGACTCTGCATTTGTTGTTCAATAGAATTGATTGATAAGTCATTGCTATAGCGAGCAATAGGCTGGAGCAGTAATTGTTTATCAGGGTGTGCGAGGAAAGTACCATCTTGCTTGTTGATCAGCATGGCGAAGGCATTTTCACCAACGTTTAAATTAATGACATCATTAATCAATTGGGTAATTAAGATATCAGCACCAAGAACACCGGCAAAAGTCCCATTGTGATACACAGGTTTCGCTATGGTGATCATCTGTGCCTTTGTTAAGGTGTCGAGGTAAGCGGGAGAAATAATAGTGTTATTGGCTTGCTGAGCTTGTTGATACCAAGGACGAGTACGAGGATCGACAGATGATAGATCGCGTTCAGCATAAGAGCTGGTGGCAATACCGACTTTACTTCCGAAATACAAGTCTTCAAATTGACCCGCTAAACGCGCTTGTTTTAAAAAAGGGACGATCGCAGCATTAGATGTGTTTTCTTCAACAGAATTAATGATATTACTTCGAATCGCAACCCAATCTCCAATACTCTCACTCACAGCTTGAGTGAGATTTTCTGCTCGTTCATAAAGTTCATGCTCAGCTTGTGAGTCAATTTGGCTTGCGGAGAGCCAAGTAAGCGCAGTCGCCATCACTATGACAGCAGATAAACTGGCAACGATTAATTTTTGTTTTAATGTTAACTGCATTATATATCCCTAAAATCCAGTTGAATGTTAATGGATTCTAGAGTTTGTTGCGTTCTGGTGCATTGTAAATAATATATTTATCAATAAAGTTATTGGTTTTGGTGATATTGGTCCCATTTTTATTGGTTGTAACGTATAAAATTTTGTTTGCGACTGCTCAAAATACCATTACGATGGTGACTGTTTATGTAATTTAGTTACATATCTTTTGGATGTTTAGACGTCTAGATGTTGACTCTGTGATTGCATCCATTTAGTCTAACCGTCAATTTATAAATAGATGTTAAGTAGTCGTCATGCCAAGCACAGCCAAAAAAGATCAAAATATTCCACCATCCGCACTTGCCTTATTACCGTTGGGCATTTTTTTAGCCTTATTCATTGGGGTAGGTACTTACCTAACAATGCAAGGTGTTGATTTCGCTTTTTATCAATTACCAGCACCCGTTGCTGCTTTACCAGCGGTAGTCGTTGCCATTTTATTGAGTAAAGAAAAGTTAAATAAAGCGATTGAGCAGTTTATCCGTGGTGTAGGTCACAGCGATATTATTGCTATGTGTATGATCTATTTATTGGCTGGTGCATTTGCTTCTGTGGCGAAAGCGTCAGGTGGGGTAGATGCTACGGTTAATCTAGGGTTAGCGTTAATTCCTGCGAGCATGATCTTACCGGGTCTATTTGTGATCTCTGCTTTTATTGCAACTGCAATGGGCACATCAATGGGTACCATTGCTGCAGTTGCGCCAGTGGCACTCGGCATTGCTCAAGCATCAGGCATGGATGTGGCATTAACTGCCGGTGTTGTACTCAGTGGTGCAATGTTTGGTGATAACTTATCAATTATTTCTGATACCACGATTGCAGCGACCCGCTCGCAAGGCTGTCAGATGAAAGATAAATTCCGTGAAAACGTGAAAATTGCTATTCCAGCAGCGATTGCCGCCATTGTGTTATTTACTTTCAATAGCTCAGTGACGCAATTACCAGAAACATCCCCAATTGAATGGCTAAAAGTGATGCCATATATCACGATCTTGGTACTGGCGGTATCGGGTGTAAACGTGTTCGTCGTACTATCTATTGGTATTTTACTAGCCGGCGGTGTGGGTTTAACATCAGTGGCGGATTACAGCTTAACGAGCTTTGGTAAAGATATTTACGGTGGCTTTGGCAATATGCAGGAGATCTTCCTGTTATCTATGCTAATTGGTGGTATTAGTGAACTAATGCGCCAGCAAGGTGGTTTGGCATTTTTAACGCAAAATATCAGCCGAGTGATCAATGTCTTTAGTTCAAAACACAAAGCGTCTGAAAACCTACGTGCGAGCGAGTTTGGTATTGCAGGTTTAGTGAGTTTAACTAACCTTTGTACTGCAAATAATACGGTAGCAATCATTGTTTCTGGTGGAGTGGCACGTGAACTGGCTGATGAAAACGGGGTAACACCACGTCGCTCTGCAAGTTTGCTTGATATCTTCTCATGTGTGATCCAAGGGGTTTTACCTTATGGCGCACAAGCGTTGTTATTAGGCTCTGTATTTGAGTTATCACCATTAGATGTGGTGGCACATTCTTACTACTGTTTCTTCTTAGCAATAGCAGCGATTGTGGCTATTATCATTAAGCACCCAAGTAGAAAACTGACGACGATATAACGTGACGTAACTCACTATAAACTAGCATTGATGATAACTATTTGATTAAAGCTCAGTATTTTCTGGGCTTTTTTGTGCCTAGATGTGACATTAACAATAGTTTCGTGATTAATCAGGTGATCTAGCTAACAAAACGTTTAAATGGAAAAGTCATAAAATTTTATTTCGTTACACTGACGATGTTGGTCACATTGTTTTACTTATAACGGCATATTTTTGTGGTTAAAGTGTGACCATATGACTTGTACCGATTTAGCGCTCACACCATTGCGTTTGAAATCGCCATTAGAAAACATGTTTAAGGTGGATACCATGAAGCAACGCCTATTTGCTAAAACAGCATTAAGCGCCGCTCTACTTGCGCTTCTTTCTGGTTGTGCAACAACAGCGGAAAAAGCCTCTCCAGCATGGGATGCTGATACAACTTATCGAATCACTATCCTTCATACTAACGATAACCATGGTCGTTTCTGGCAAAACCAGAACGGTGAATATGGTATGGCTGCGCGTAAGACGTTGATTGATAAGATCCGTGCTGAAGTTGAAGCGCAAGGTGGTACGAGCTTATTGCTTTCTGGTGGTGATGTGAACACAGGTGTTCCTGAATCCGATCTGCAAGATGCAGAGCCTGATTTCAAAGGTATGAACATGTTAGGTTACGATGCGATGGCATTAGGTAACCATGAATTTGATAACCCACTTGATGTATTACGTAAGCAAGAAGAGTGGGCAAACTTCCCAATGCTTTCTGCTAACATTTACGACAAGAAAACTGGTAAGCGTTTATTTCAGCCGTACCAAATCTTTGAGCAGCAAGGCATTAAAATCGCTGTGATTGGTTTAACCACAGAAGATACAGCGAAGATCGGTAACCCAGAATACATTGGTGGTGTTGAGTTCCATGATCCTAAAGCGGAAGCGAAGAAAGTGATCGCTGAGCTTGAGAAAACAGAAAAGCCGGATGTGATCATTGCTGCAACGCACATGGGTCACTATGAAAACGGTCAGCGTGGTATTAATGCACCGGGTGATGTGGCACTAGCACGTTATCTGAATGAAGGTGATTTGGACATGATTGTGGGTGGTCACTCACAAGAACCTGTTTGTATGGAAAGTCCAAATGTGGCGAAGAAAGATTTCCAACCAGGTGATAAATGTGTACCAGATCAGCAAAATGGTACGTGGATTGTGCAAGCGCACGAATGGGGCAAGTACGTAGGCCGTGCTGACTTTGAATTTAAGAACGGTGAATTATCGCTAGTGAGCTACGATTTAGTGCCTGTTAACTTGAAGAAGAAAATCAAGTTAGATGACGGTTCAAGTAAGCGTGTGTTTATTCAAGATGAAATTGCACAAAACCAAGAAGTGTACAACTTCCTAAAACCGTTCCAAGAGCAAGGCCAAGAGAAGCTGAATGTGAAGATTGCACAATCTAACGGTAAGTTAGAAGGTGATCGTAATTTGGTGCGTTTTGAGCAAACCAACTTAGGTCGTCTAATCGGTGCATCACACATGGAACGTGCGAAAGCTGATTTCGCTGTGATGAACTCTGGCGGTGTGCGTGATTCCATTGAAGGTGGCGACATCACTTATAAAGATGTACTGATCGTACAACCTTTTGGCAACATCGTAACTTACACTGATATGACGGGTAAGGAAGTGTTGGACTACCTAAATGTAGTTGCGACTAAGCCTGTTGATTCTGGCTCTTACGCACAGTTCTACGGTATTTCAATGACTGTAGCGAATGGCAAAGTAAGTAACGTGAAAATCGGTGGAAAACCATTAGATATGAATAAGACGTATCGTTTCACTGTACCTAGCTACAATGCCGCGGGTGGTGACGGTTATCCGAAAATCAATAACCATGATGGTCACGTAAACACGGGCTTTGTGGATGCAGAAGTACTGAAACAATACTTAGAAACGCATTCACCAATTGATGTAAACAAGTTCGCACCAAAAGGTGAGATTGTTTATAAGTAAGCCGTAATGATGGTTTGAAAAAGCGCACCTTGAATTGTTCAGGTGCGCTTTTTTGTTATACAAAATTGCTGTGCTATAGCTCAGTTGTATGAACTAGCGATATAATCAGGGTTGGTAAACAGATGTTCTTAATTTCTTTGATAGCGCTTTTGCTATATGGGGGAATTAACCACAGCTGTTTGAGTGAAACAGAGAGCGAAATCATCATGACTCCAGCGATTAAATTAGCGAAAAAACAAAAAATTTCTTACCAAGTGCATCAGTATGATCACGATCCGGCTAACACCAATTTTGGTCATGAAGCTGCGGAAGTACTGGGCATCGATCCTAACCGTGTATTTAAGACATTATTGTTTTCGTTAAATGGCGATCCTAAAAATCTCGCAGTAGCCGTCGTGCCAGTCTCTGGGATGTTAGATTTAAAAGCAGCTGCAAAAGCCGCTGGTGGCAAAAAAGCTGAGATGGCAGATCCAAAATTAGCTGAGAAAGTAACTGGTTATATCGTGGGTGGTATTAGCCCATTAGGTCAGAAAAAGCGCTTACCGACCTTAGTTGATAGCGGTGCAGAAAACTTCGACACAATTTTTGTTAGTGCAGGTCGTCGTGGCTTAGATATCGAGCTGGCGGCGAAAGATCTTGTTGCTTTAACGGGCGGTAAATTTGCCGACATCGGTAAAGCCGAGTAATACATCGAGCTCGCTCAATACGGATATAGAGAGTGAATATTAGTGTCAGTGCCGAATTTAAACTTATTACGAACCTTGCATGCGCTGTTGGATGAATGCCATGTTACCCGTACTGCTGAGCGTTTACATATCACGCAGTCAGCGGTGAGTCGGCAACTGACACAATTGCGTGAAACTTTTTCTGATCCTCTATTAGTACGAGAGGGAAATCGTTTATTACCCACACCTCGAGCCTTATCGCTTCAACAAAAAATCACTGAATTACTTGCCGATTGTGATGCTGTTTTTGAGCCAGAGCAATTCTCTCCGCAAAACTGGCGTGGCAAGGTTGTTTTGTCATCATCCGATTATGTTGCCCAATATATTTTTCCAGATATTGTTGAGTTATTAACTACCCAAGCACCGCAGGTGGATGTGCGTTATCAGTTGTGGTCGCCAAGTTATACTGAGCAATTGGGCGATCTTGATATTCAGCTAGTCTCCACCATGGCACCCGCTATTCCTGAGGGATTATCAGGTGTGCAAATTGGTACTGATCAAGCGGTATGTGTAATGAGTCAACATCATATATTGGCAAAGCAATCATCATTAACACTCGATGAGTTCACTACTTATAAGCATGTATCGGTCAGTGGTGGTGGTGATAAAGATAGCTTTGTTGATACTCAGTTACGCTCGCTGGGTTGTGAGCGTCATATTCATACTTTTGTTCCTTTCTTTGGCTCGGCTCTTAATACGCTTTGCCGTACTGATATGTTATTGGTGATCCCAGAGCATATTGTTGCCAACATGCAGCGGTTTTATGATGTGGTATATAAGCCGTTACCCTTTCCAAGTATACGTAATCAATATTGGCTACTGTGGCATCCCAAATATGATAATGAATTGTCTCATCAATGGTTACGAAAGCATGTGCTAACGTTAATGAAGACATCCATGTATTCAATGACGCAATAAATTATCGTTGTTCATCAATTGAATTGTCGTTAGCTGGTCATGATTTAAAGTCATAGCCTTGATGATTTCTTTTGATTTCTACTTATGCCCCACGCTTGGTAATTTGACCCCCTGAAAGGAGAATTATTATGACAATCAGTGTGTGGCTTTCTTTATTCTTAATTTGTCTATTAGGGGCAATGTCACCAGGCCCCAGTTTAGCGGTTGTGGCAAAGCATAGTTTGGCAGGCGGACGTCAACATGGCTTAGTCACAGCGTGGTCACATGCCTGTGGTGTTGGGCTATATGCTTTATTAACTCTGTTGGGGTTAGCTGTGGTCTTAAAGCAATCACCAACGCTGTTTAATGTGATTAGCTATGCTGGTGCTGGTTACTTAGCGTATTTAGGGGTTAATGCATTACGCTCAAAAGGGGGCGTGGCTGAAAAATTAGCGGCAGGTAAGCCATCATCGTTGTTCGAGGCAGGTCGTGATGGTTTGATGATCTCGTTATTAAACCCCAAATTAGCCCTTTATTTTCTTGCCTTGTTTAGCCAGTTTGTTGCGTTAGGTAATGAGCTAAGTAGCCAAATGGTGATTGTTATGACACCGCTACTGGTCGATGGATTATGGTACACCCTTGTCGCTTGTGTGCTTTCATATCCAAAAGTTTTGCAAGCGTTAAGAAGTCGGGCGCAATTGATTGATCGGTTATCAGGCGTGGTGTTGATTGCGTTGGCGTGTCGGGTGTTTTGGTCAGTTTAAAAATATAACAAGAGCGGTGTTTAACCGCTCTTTTTGTTTATTTGCATGGTTATGAGCTGCGACGATTTAAATGACGCTCACGTGTTTCCAATTTCTTTTCAGGACTTTTTTTCAGCATTACATACAGCGCACCTGTACCACCATGTTGGCGTTGGGCTGAATGGAAACAAAGTACATCGGAAATTTGTTCTAACCAGGTTGTGACATAGCTTTTCATCAATGCTGGTGGATTCGAGCGCTCACCTTTACCGTGAACAATGATCACCGTACGAATATCTAAACGTTGTGACTGTTTGAGGAAGGAGAGGATCTCGTCACGGGCTTGTTGGAGTGACTTCTTATGAAGATCCAAACGCCCTTGAATATCGTATTTACCTTGGCGCATTTTACGGAATACAGCTTCTTGCACCCCGTCTCGCTTAAACTCGATCATATCATCAGGTTTTACCATAGTTGCGTTATCTAATGATAGGTACTCAGAGTCACTTTCTGCCAAGCTTTGAGCGGCAATACGACGCGCTAATTGCGATTCAGACACTGTGTGTTTTTGCGAAATGGTCACCGTGTCTTGTTTGATTGGCGCAACATCGGCCATCATCTCTTTAAAAAGATCGAATTCATTATTATCTGACATAGGACTTTCACTTTAGGAACCGATGACTTTGATTATACAAGTGCAACCAGATCTTGCCTAGCCGAAGGAAAGGGATAAAAAGGAAGAAAAAGACCAGGGCTAAAGAGAGAAAACCCTGGATGCAATATGCGTATTGCTAAATGTTGCTAGTGAGGAGGATTTGCCGTCGATGCTTTGTAAATAAAGTAGCCGCCAAAAAATAACATGAGTCCGAGGGCACCAAAAATGACAAGCATAGAAGCTAATCCAATACTGTTTCCAAATAAAAGATCTAACCAGAAATCCATGTGTATCCTTAAAGTGTCGACGTAATGACTACTATTTAAACAATGTGACGATTGTGTTTTTATGATCTAGAACAAGAGTAAAAAGTCTGTTTCATTGTTGTATGCATTAATGCGCTATAGATCACTTAAGTTACCGAAAAATCGCAATTTTGCTCGCTTGATAAGCAAAAGAATTAGTTACAAAAAAAAATACCGTATAGGGGTTGATAAAAACAATTTCGGGAGTATTATAAGCGACCTCAACGGCGCAGAGCGTTGTTGGTTTCGTCGGTGAATAGCGCAGTTTGGTAGCGCATCTGGTTTGGGACCAGAGGGTCGGGGGTTCGAATCCCTCTTCACCGAC
>NZ_SSMG01000047.1 GCF_009873615.1 Photobacterium lucens | reverse complement strand
GAGAATTTTTTAAAGCACCACCTTATAAATTAATAAAATATAAAAGGGTAATTGCAGTTTTGTCGTAATCTTCAAGTCATTAAGTTAAGACTTTCTTAATTTGCATTCACAATACCGATTATTAATCTTTAAAAGCGACTATTTTACTTTTGAAGTTATTCTTTAAATATTACGTTATTATCACGCCTATAAATTCAGTTATCGTGAAATTGAAGAGATTCAGAGTGAGTGAGGATTAAAAAGAATCCAGTGTCTGGTTCGCGTGAATTGATGACACCTATATCAAAGACAAGTGGGTCTACTCCTATCGAGTCACGAATCATAGACTTATCTCTATTTAAGAATAGAAAAACTCATTTTATTTTCGTCTAAATAGAAAGAAATTATTAAAAATAAGGCTTAATTTGTATCATTAGTATATATGGTAAGAATACAGGCATGACAATTACCATATCA
>NZ_SSMG01000456.1 GCF_009873615.1 Photobacterium lucens | reverse complement strand
TAAATAATAATGAATGTGAGAAATAATAAAGGATATCGCTGTTTATTTAATGGCTATATTTTATCACTAATCATTAACTTGCTTATTTAAGCAACAAAAAAGCCTCGCAATTGCGAGGCTTTTCTTAATAATGTGACAACTACTTAATCACGTTATTATCTTTCATATTAGAAATTAATATCCCTGTTAACTCATCAATAATATTATTCATATCGGTAGGATCAACCGACTCTGATGAGGTTGACCATACTGGCACATGGCTCTTTGTATCAAACAAGGTAAATTCAACGTTTACGAATTCATAAGACACGGAGTAGCTATCGTCATAAATATAGCTGTATGACGTGTTGTAATAGTTATAGAAACTCACACTTCGACCATAGCCAAAGCCCGTATTCCCAGGGTATCTAACCTCTTTATCCTCAATGTTAATCAGCTTAGCCACAAATACGGTTTGTGTATTATTTTTCTTTACATAAGCTTCAATATCACTTTTTGATGGAAGCTCATTAGGAAAAATTTGTGAACTTGGTATTGCGTTTACACCATTCGCACGGAGCTGATTAGACATATCATCTTCAAATATTCTTCTTACGCGCAAGTTGTCAGACATCGCAACGACGATCGTACTTTTTATAGGAAATTGAGTATAAGTTGTGTCAACCCAAGAGGAAGTTAAATTACTTGAGGAACACGCTGTTAATAGACCACTTAATAGAAAAATAAATAGGTTACGCATAATACATCCCTTAACTTATGTTCTAAAATTAACAATAGTACAGGGATAGGAGAAATCAATTATGAAAAGGTTATTGTTACCTGCTTTAATATTATTTTCAGGATGTTCTATTGATAATTCTGAAAAAGAGAAAACATCGACAGTAATAAAAAAGCATGCTGATGAAAAAAAAGTTAAACAAGCGACTCCTGCAGCAATAACATTAGAAGAAAGAATAGAAAAAGTCGAAAGCCCTGACACCTATCAATATGAAAAAACACATCATATTTCCGCTATCAAAAAACTAGCTATTGATGATCCCAATGCAATGTTTTATATCGCAGCCTTATATGAAGAAGGGGAATTACTCCCTTTATCCCCAGAAGAAGCCCGTGCGTTATATAAAAAGGCGGCCGATAATGGCCATACTCTGGCTCGTTATTATCTCGCACTGATGCTTATTGATGGTAGAGGGGGAAAAGCCAACCACAGTGAGGCTGAGCGACTCCTTTTTATTAATCATGAAAAATCACATGGTCCTTCCTCTTATTCTTTAGCTTATCTTTATTTTATTCATGACGATTTTGAAAATACCGTCAAGATCATGGAAAGCAACAAAATTGAAATGCATGAGAGTAATGCATATTTACTCGCTATCTCCTACTTACAACTAAATAAAAATCTCGATAAAGCCATGACACTTCTTCATGATGCAGCTAGTAAAGATCATAATTATTCACATCAAACATTAGGGAAAATTTATCGTCATGGTATCCACAATACCAAACGAGACTTGGAAAAAAGTTACTTCCACTATACTGAAGCAGCAAAAGACAACGATCCTAAAGTGCTATATGAAGTGGCGACACTCAGTTTTAAATACCCTTTTTTAATCAATAGCAATTATGATATCCCGTTAAAGCAACTCACTCTCGCAGCAGAAGAAAACTATGAACCAGCGACATTTCAATTAGCAAAACTCTACGATCAAGGCTATCAAATTCAGCAAGATTATAAACAGGCACTCTATTGGTATAAAAAGTCTGCTGAATCTGGCAATAATAAAGCCATGTATAACTTAGCTAGTATGTATGCTAACGGGGATGGGGTTGAAGAATCTTATGAACAAGCGGAATTTTGGTTAGAAGAGTCTGCAAATCATGGCAATAAACGTGCGATAGAACTTTTAGCGCAAGAATAATTATCCTTTCCTTTTATTTCTCTTTTTATTTTCTCCTCCATTTTTCATCTACCTCCCTTTTAAAAAGAAAAAAAACTTGCTTGGCGAATAATTGCCAAGCAAGTGTTTCCGTTAATAAATAACGAGAATCAGTAATTCTTATTCATCTATTTTTATACCAAAAGTCAATGTCACTGAATCACCAGGAATAACAGTGCCAGCGCTACCAATAATTGCACCTGTACTACCATTCAAAATATTATTCAAGGTACCTGCTGTAATTGATGGGACACCACCAGTTACTATAAATGAGGTATAGGCAGGTGATACATCTTCAATACTCACATTCAGTGCATCTTTAATACCGACGTTAGTTGCCACTAACTGATAAAGAACACACTTACCAGGCTCAACAGATAATTGTGTCGTTACGAAAGGTGAGTCAGCCGTACCATTACAATCGGTATCATGCGCTTGCTCTTTCACAACTTCCATATTGGTATTAGATACTCTGGTTGAATCAATAATTTCTAATACTCCACAAGGACTAGTTAATGTTATCGTCGTAAGGTTAATAACACCCTCTTGTGCATTCGCAGGCACTAATACTTTAACGAAGAACAAAACATTTGAATTTGCTGGAATGCTTGCAATTGATGTTATCGACGCATCTGCACCATTAAAATCACCAGAACCATCAGTGTCTTCGTAAATTACAGCATTGAAGCCAGTAATACTGTTCGCTACCGCAATCGTCACAGGTCCTACAGGATCATTGCTGTTATTCGTTAATGTATGAGTGTAAACCTTCGAGCCCCCCACATGTGTCACACCCGATAAGTTATTAGATGAGCCTACACATAGGCCGCTATTATCAACGGTGACAGCATCATGCTTGGTATCTGTTGCACCGGTTGTTTCAGAAGTGACTTTAAAGTAAATCGATTGGGTGACCGTTGCCGCTGTGTCAGGTACCGTCACATCAGCATAAACAAGAAATGCTGCATCAGGTGCTAATACAGGGATCCCTGTGATCACATTATCAGTTGAATCTTTAAATACAACAGTCCATCCAGCCGGTAAATCACCAGCACTGAAATCGCTATCGCTGTATTCAAGTTTATAACCATCAGCTACCGCTGAAGTATTAGTGACATATAAAGTAAAGCGAGTGGTTTTACCTGGCTCTACCGTATTGGTTGTCACTGCTGCGGTTTCAGCGCCAGCACCAAAACCACAATTATCATCAGCTGCATCACAACTATCTTCAACTGTAGTTGGCGTTTCTGCACGGAAGTTATTAGTTAAATCAACAGTGCTTAATTCAATGGCACTTAATTGATCCGTAACTGTATTGGTCTTAGAGATGTCATTGGATGAGGTTGCACGTTTCACCACTTCATAAGGACCACCGGTTGCGTTTGGTGGCAGTGTCGCAACAAGCACAACTTTATAACCACAGTTGCCATTAACATCCGTTACTTGATAGCTACGACATGTTTGCCCTGATGCAGGGATCACACCTGTATCAGGATTACTATCGTTGTCAGTATCAACTAACGGTGTAACACCATCACTTTTATAAATGTAGAAACTGGTGCCAGCAGGGAAAGTAGAGCTCTCATAAGTAATATTGAATGTGTCTTCAGCATTACTTGTATTCCAAATGTAGTTAGTAAAGTAAACACGCTCACCTTGCTTCGCAGTTGGCACATTGACAATTTCGTGATTGGTATCATCATTACCATCACAGTTATTATCCGTACCAGTATCACAACCACCATTGTTAGCAATTACGCTGTATTCTGCATTGATCCTAAACGGTACTGTGTTGGTATTGGTAGATTCGACTTCGCCAGGATCTACCTGTCCACTATTATCAGCATCAAATCCATAAACACCCGTGTTATAAACGATGCCAGCTTCAGCACCATTATCAATCATCACTTCAAATGAAACTGTGGCTGATTCATTTGATGCAAGACCATCCATTGTAAATTCAACAATGTCACGAGTCGGACAGTTAATGGCATCATTTACACAAGTCGTGAAACTTAAATCAGATGTACCATCAGTACCACTACCACCTGCAGTGACGCCCGAGGCTGTTAACTGAGTACCAGAAACACTCCAGTTCACACCACCGTTAAAGCGCATCCCCTCAGGTAACTCATCTTTCAAGATAACACCATTGGTATTGGCTGGATCCATATCAGTAATACCAATATTGGTATAGGTGAAGGTTACGGTATAAGGACCACTTGGCGCCGCGCCATTATCAGCACTGATCGACTTAGTGATATCAATAATTGGTAAATCGGTGACAGTAACATCATCGGTATTGGTTTCAGTACCCACCATCCCCGTCGCAACAGGTACACCATTCACATCTACCTGTTGACTGGTGGCTGTAATGGTTAATGAATCCGATGAATTCAACGCAGCCGCTGCGGAAATATCTGTCACAATAACAAAGGAATAACTTTCACCTGGTGCTAATGGCCCTATGATGTCTGTATTTGGATCAATGGCCGCTACACCTGCATCCTCAACACCATCGTTTGGCGAGTTATCAGGGTAAATAGACGCCCCTGCAATCACAGCACCGCCAGGTAAAACAATATCAAAGTCATACGTATCGGTCACATTACCTGTGTTAGTTAACACATGAGTAAAGGTTACCTGACCACCAGCGGCAGCCAATTTAGACTGATCAAACGTCAACGTCATGGCCGCTACAGGTTGTACAACAGTTTCAACTAAATTTGACGTTGTACTACGTTCGATCCCAGCACTGTCTCGATACGTTGCACCTGCTTGGTTCTTTATCACTGTTCCTGATTCAGTTAATGCTGATGCATAAAAACTAATCAATAACGAAACAGGCATCAAAATCTTGATGATAAACCTGTAGAAGACATTCATATGACGCTCCTCCGCCGATTATAAGCTATTTACTGGATTCATAATGTTTGGCTCCAGTGGCAGCTTCGATTTATCAAAGAACATTGTCACTGGCTCATGATTCGCATCGAGTAAAATAAGTTGGGTACGGCGATTTGCTCGGTTATCACTTCGGCTATCACTATGAATAAATAGCTCTCTTTCGCCTGTACCAATCAGGGTCATTCGTGATGATGATATCCCCTGACTCTGTAAGTAATCCCCAACAACCTGAGCGCGACGCATAGAAAGTGCGTCATTATATTCTTCTGAACCCTCAGGATCTGTGGAGCCAACAACAGCAACATTAAAAGATGGATTCTGTTGTAAAACATTCACTGCATTCGCTAAACGGCTTATTTCAGCTGGTGTTAACTCTGATTTATCAAAACCAAAATTTACAACACTTGGCCAAGCATCTATCACAATCTGTGGACACGCTTTTTGGCAAGCTAAAGGACCGTAGTCTGCATATATTGCTCTATCACTTACACACCCACTCATATAGGTACAAACAAGCAATAAAAATAATCTTACTTTCATTAGTTAGTTACCTCTATTCACTCAACCAGCCAAACAAGCCTTCATCAAGTTTGAACATCATGTTGAAATAAAAACCTTGCAGGTTATAACCTTGAGGGTCGAGATCGCTGTCTTCAAACCCGATTCCATTGTAGCCAATACCCGCACGTAAATTTTTCATTACTAGGTAGTTGATTCCTAAGCCATAAGAGTAACGGCGACTACTTAATCCATCAGTACCTAAGATGCCGGCATGTAAATCAAGATCCCAGCGGCGGTTGATGTAGTAGATCACGCGTCCATCAATAATGGTGGATACTGAATCGTAGCTATAATCGTATTCGTTATAGTCTTCCCACTTAAGTCCTAAGCGGCCTGATAGTAACCAGTCTGCTGATGGCTGATAGTTATGGTGTGTGGATAGAATATGAGCAGTTCGAGTGACGTCGTTATGGTCAATCTTCCACTCATAGACACCTAGCATGTTATAGACGTTTGTTAGTCGTGGACGGTAAGCAATACCTGCACTGAAGTGTTGATTCCATGAGTTAGCAGAGTTATCGCTATCAACATAACGGAACTCTTCACGAATCAAACCACTCCAATCTTGGCTTAAACGTGTTACCCATGCGCCAAGTAGGCCGTAGTAATTTTCGTCATCGCCATGGCGATATTCGATTCGTCCGGTCGTTTTATAATTAGGATTACGAATATCAGCGACACCTAATGACACGGCGATACCTGATGTTCCTTCTCCTTTAATCACTTCAATATATTCCGCAGCAGGATCAATACTTAACCCAGGGATAACTTCAAATTTACCACGGTAGCCATTAGCAACTTCCAGAATGCGGCCATCTGATGCGCCACGTTGACGGAACTCACTAAAGGTACTGCCACCATGTTGCCAATCTACATCGATACCAGCGGTTAATAAGCTCGTGGTACCACTACCTAAGTTGCTGATCCCACCTAGTGAATCGATATACTCATAATTGGTATATAGGTTGGCTTGCTTATGAATATTCCAATCCGCTTTGATATTGAAGCGTTGCTGAGCATTGCTATTGAAGCTACGTTCATATTCCGTATCAAATCGACCGGCACGATTGAAGAAGTTAAAGCTACGACCTAAGCCAACAATCGCAGTAGTGAACTGCTCTTTATCGCCAGCATCGGTTTCATTTTTGATATAGCGAGAACCTAAACGCGTCGTCCATGCAGTACCAAACAGTTTGGTATCAATGGTTGCGCCTGCTGATTGCTGCTGATCGTTAGTGGTTAATGATTCAGAATGTGATGCTTCAACATTTAAGTTAGTTAAACCAACCAACTTCTGACGGTGGCGTAAGCGCACTTCTTGACGTGCAGGGGTAATACCACCTGTGATATTGGTGAAACCTTCTTCTGCATAAGCATATTCCAACTCAGTTTGGCTTGAGTCACTCCAATCACGCTTCAAACGTAATTTAACTGCTGAACCGCGTTCTAGTTTCTCACCGGCAACAGGGGTATTAGAAATAATCGTATTGGCACTTTCATTACCTTCATGGGTCATGGTCGCAACAGAAGCCGTTAATTGTGTTTGGCTATCAATGTTGTAGTTAGCCCAAATACTTCCTAACTTGTACCCTTCTAATGCATGTGTGTTTTGCTCATACGATAGACCTAATGCAAGTGATGGAGTAAATAGGTAAGAAATTCGACCACCCGCGATGGTGTACTCTTTACCATCTCCTTCTAAGTCGTAAGAAATACGTACTTTAATTGGATCAAGGTTCTCATCAATACTTGGGATAACACGGTTAAAGGTAATATCGCCGTTAAAGTAATCGATGGTGTAATCAACATAGCGGATCAGATTAAGCTCACCTAGCACCAAGCCTGGATTATCACGGCTATAGGTTACTAAAGTAATGGTATCGCTATGACGGATAATGCGTTCATCACCAATGTTGTAGAACATGGCAGTACCATTACCATTGATTTCAACCACTTTATGTAAGTCTTCTGGCCTTGCTGCGTAAGCTTGAGCAATAAAGCGACCATTGTTATACATACTATTGAAACCATTGAGTACTTGGCTCGTAACCCCTAAGTCAGCCACATCTGCACCATCCGATGTGGTGTAATCACCCCACATCACAAAGTGACGATCTTTTTCTAACTTAGCAAACCATTTACTGGTACTACGTGCATCATAACCTCGGATACTTGCATCACCAGGTAGTGGATAGTAACTATCAGGAGCCATTTCACGTAAGAACTCTTCATCAGATTTGTCACTATCGTAGCTCAAGGTTAAATGCATACCGCCTTTAACGTTACCTTTCATGAAGATAGCGGCACGCTCATCATCGCTGTAGCTATCATCTTCATAGCCTTCCGCTTGACGAGATGGCTCTTCACCACTGATACGTCCATAACGGCCGGTATATTCAAGTAAACCAGAAACAAAGAGTGGACGCTCTGCAGCTACTTGATAAACACGAACGGTATCAGCAACATCATCTAAAGAAACGGTGACATCAATAGGACCCGTTGTATTAGAGCTACGTAAGTAGACTGTTTTCTCACCATTCACGACACGTACTTGATGACCTGTTTCATCTGGGTGAATGTCAGGCTCTAACCAATTGTTATCGCGATCAGCATTCAAGGTAACAAAGTAAGTACCACGTGCTACCTTGTTATTTTTATCGAACAGTTTAATTTCAATAGGAATAACAGAGCGACCACCGTCAGCACGTAAAACTTGATCATTTGTACTTAAGCTAATGCGATCAGCCGAATCAGGATGAGAGAACACTTTACTTAACAGTGTACGCTCGTTACCAAAATCATCTTTCGCTTTCACTTCAACAAGGTTATCACCCGACTCTAAGTTCACACCGTACCAGCCAAGAATTTGGGCTTTCTCACTCTCGTTACGGATTTGCTCACCAAGTTGAGTGTCACTCACTCGGCTACCATTCACATATAGTGATGGGGTAACGCTCGCTGGCACAACAACGATAAAGCGTCCGTGATAGCTATAATCTCCTTTCGGCCAATACCACGTTCCTTTTTTCGCTTCTTCACGTGTGATCTTCGCTGCGTCTTTTTCTGGTAGTGGGATGTTGTCCTCTAACTTGTTATCAATATTGATACGTGCCGCATAAGGGATCTTGTTATACGTGGTATCAACTACTTTGGTGACATAACTACTGTCTTGTAGTTTCTGTTTAAGCGGCGTTAATAACTCTGGTTTATCTGCAAAACCAAATCGAAGTGATGCATCATCCCCACCCGCACTATAAACATACGCTTCATCCTGAATACCCGATGGTAATAACGTATACAGCTCTTTCATCGAACGTTCAGTGCCAGAACGGAACTCCAACGCATAACCATTGAACGTTTGCATTATCGGTGACAGGTTAGCCGTATTATTACCAGATGTATTTGCCGATTGTGGACCACTAATAATCCCGGAAGTTAGCGCACTACCTTTCGCTTCGACACCGCTGGTTCTTAATCCTTTAAATTGCTCTGCTGTATTGAATAACCAATCGCCATTAATGTCGCTATTACGGCCTTTTAGCTCATTAAACACAGCTTCAGGATTATTTTTCGGACATGGTGCAACAAAGTCTGCTTTATGGAATTCACCACGACGTAAGTCAACGAAGCGTGAATCTCCCATTCCGGCATTACGAGTATCAATAGGTTGTAATTCGATCCCTTCTGGTAAGGTTTGTTTATCTACTTTAAGTACATGATTACCAGGCTCAACACCGAACATTGAGTACTGACCATTTTCATCAGTAATCACATAGTCACCGGTTTCTAGGTAAATTTTCACCCCACCAATTGGCCAAGGGCTGCTCTTAATCTCATCATTACAATGAGCATCAACATACACTTTACCGAAGATAATACCGCGTTCAGACATCACACCTGTTTGTGTAATACCCAACTGGTACCTTGCAATATTAGACGCTAATGGCTGACCACCATCAAGGGTACTAATAATACTTGAAGCTAAGGTATTACCGACGGCTTGTGCTGAGTTAATACCATCAGAATCAACAGCACCTGCAGTTAATTGAAGTAAGTAGGTAACAACATAAGTACCATTGTGCGGCGCAACATTTGCACCATCAACATCACCAAGCTTGAACTCGATGCTGTATGTGCCCGTTTGAACAGGATCTTCCAATGGCTCATCATTAAGGCGCGCACTACCTTTCATGTATTTAAAGCCGTAAGGTAGTTCATCAACAATACGAGTATTGTAAATAGTGGCTTCAGGTAAGTTATTTTTCAGCGTTAAGGTGTATTTAACAAACTCACCAATTTCAGCGGTATCTTTATCTGCTGTTTTCGCTAACGTTAAACGACGATCTAAATTAGCTGGGTCTAGTGGGATATCAAATATATTCAGACCATTAAACGAGTTGATATAAAATAGACCTGAATTCTCTTCTCCGGTAAATCCATTTGCACCGTATGATGGCGCTGAAACATTATAAGAAATAAATACTTGAGGATCTTTATATTGCGTTGGCCAAGTATATCCTTCTGGCGGCTCAACAATAATAAAGTAGCCTTCATCTGATATTGGTAGTTTTGGATAGAATATACGTCCATTTTCATCAGAGACCGCAGTAACAATTGGGTCACCTAATACTTCAGGAACTTTTCCATCAACGGTTTGGTAGAATTTAACTACGGCACCTTCAATACCAGGAATTAAATCGCCATTCTTATCATATTTAAAATGGGTCGAATCAAAGACAGTGAATTGTGGACTAACTGTTGCGACATCTTGAAGGAATACCGTGTTATTTTGGGTATCTCTTACTTCTACAGTGAGTTTGTCATTTGGATTTGATTCAATGCCACAATTATTAAAGGTTCTACCATTTAAACCATTGGCTCTAAAATTAATAATATCGTTAATTTGAGCTTGTAATTCAGGTTGGCTTAACTCACCTGTTCTCCAAACCCCAGGGTACGCTTCATGACAATAATTAGCATCCCTTGTTCTTGGCCCATTAGGATCTGCTGGTTCAACAGCACTAATTGGCATCACACTTCGGAATATACCTGTATCAGGGCCCGTTTCAGCAAATACCCAATAGAACTCGTCACCAAATGATGAACGAAGTTTTACAGGGAATCGAGAATCTTTAGGACCAATAATATCAATTTCTGAAGCACTTAAATTTGCGATAGGTAAATTGATACGGGCATGAATAGCATCCAATTTTGTATCATAGTTAGGAGTTCCCTCACGGAAATAGAAATCAGTCGGGAGGAAGTGATTATTATTAGAATAGTTAATCCCATCCCCAGCCAGATCAACCGTTGATGTATTCACTGTTTCAAAATCAATCAGCTTACCTTGAGACTGTAAACCAACCCCTGATAACGTATTACACTGAATATTACTTTCAACAATCAGTGGGTCGCCCGCTAATAAATTCACACTTGCTTGGCTATAAACCTTAAACTCAGGCGAATTATTCACATTATTTACTTTAGAATAATATGTGAAATGGCCTGTGGTACCTGGTTCCATATTTTCAGGTGTTACCAAGAAACCCATTTTTTCAACAATACCATTACCATCCCAAGTTGAATAATCTATCCAGTTTAATAAACGGTCATCACCATTAGTAATTTCACCAGTATGCAAACCTACCAGTACAATACCGCCATTAAATTCAGACAACGGAGAGCTTAAAATAATTGGCGTATAATCGCGCTTAGGTTGACCATTAACAATGCGATCAGGCTGAATAGTTACATTCGCTGCTTTATTCACCGTAATAAGTACGCCAGGATGTTTAACTTCAATTAAAGCACCGCTGCTATCTTTTGTTGAAAATTTGTAAGATTCGGTTGCAGCTTGCGGACGTTCTGTCCCCACACTGTTATATACAACCTTATATTCAATATCTTCACCTGTCTTCACTGGAGATTGACAAACAGGATCAGAACCAACGGTTAGATTTAAAGCAGGTCCATCGACCACAATAACTTCAGCTTCTGATTTCTTAATTAATTCAGGATCACCACTTGATTGCGCATTAAGTGATAATAAGAAGTTATCATTTTCTGATGATGAATTTGGCGTTGTGACAACATACGTTAATTGAAGAAACTCTCCAGGGGCAAGCGTTGGAGTAATATATGAACCATCTTCATTTTTTTCTAATTCCTTTTCGCCAAAATTATGCAATCCATCGCCATTCTCATCAATATATATTTTTATCTCAGTTCCTTCTGTATATATATCCCCACTATCACCCGTTAAATTATTAACGTTTAATACATAGGAGTCTTCCTCATTCCCTGTATTTTCTATAGTAACGGGAATACTTGCAGTACCACCAATAGGTACATAGCGAGTAACTTCAGGATCTGAATTACCATTATCTGTTGGCGATATAGTATAACTATATACACTTGCAACAGTGACGTATGAATAATTAGATAAGACCTTTACATCCTCTCCCAATTCAGTATTAAAATATGTCATCTCAGCTTGATTCAATATTTTAGTACCAGCACTTGTAATAGAAAATGCATATGAACTCATACATAATAAAATGAATATAAAAAAGCTTTTCATTTTAGACATAAAATTTAAGAGTGCCATAAGCGCTCTCCACTGGCTAATAATTCAAAGAAAGATAGGCTTATTAAACGTATTTAAATAAATAGGTTTAATAAGCCTCCCAATTAAGGGAGGCTTATAATGAGTTGGTTATTAATCAACTTTAACAGTAAAGATACCTACTGCTTTATCACCAGGAGCTAACGTAGCTGCATCGTATGTAACGTTGCCGCCAGTTTCAGCACCAGTAACATCCGCACCCGTTGCTGCTGTTGGGTAACATAGGTTACCTAAATCAGCTTCTTGTGTAGTGTCAATTGGATATGCTGGATCTGTAGGCGCTAATGAAGAAGTAGCTAGATCTGTAGTTAGACGACAGTCTTGTAACGGCTGAGTCGTCTCATACGTTGTGTTCTCTGGTACAGCATCTGAAATCACTGTATTTAGCGCTGGAGTTTGACCTTGGTTCCAAGCTACCAGCATCCAAATCACACATTGTTGAGGTTCGATACCTTCAAAGTACTGCGTGAATTTAGTATCAGCGGTGCCGTCACAAGTCGCATCTGGTGCTGCATATTTGTAGAGACGAACCTGACCACGAACAATTTCAGTTGTATCTTCAGCAGATGCTGTTAGCGAACTATCTGAATCAGACTCAGCTGTAATTGTTGTTAAGTTCACACTACCTGGTGCTGCATCAGCAGGGCCAAATACCGTCACTTCCATTGGGATACTTTCACCAGGCTCTAGTTCAAACATTGGCGTATTGTCAGCTAGACAAGTTAGCTCAACGGTTTGAACTGTACCATCACTACCTTCAATTGAAAGATTACGAGGTGCAGGACACAATGCCGTTAGTGCTGTATCAGGATCACCATCACCATCAGTATCGATCTTAATGATATGAGTGAAGCCGTTGTCATCAACCGAGGTTAGCTTGATATCTGTTTCCGTTGTGTTACCTGTATTAGTTAACACATGGTCGTAGATAACAGAACCACCTGGCTCAACTTGGTTTTGACCTGTTGGTGGAGTAATAGCGATCGCTTTCGCTGATTGAACATCAATTGCTTCCACCTTGCGGTCAGTTGCACCTGAATTTGCAGATGTCACTTTGATAGAGATGATATAATCTAGATCGCCATCACTATTAGCATCAATTACTGATGGTTGTTGACTATCTGCTAGTGCTTTTAGCGGATCTGAAGGAATGGTAATTTCAGCATTAATGAACTGTACAGAATTCGGTGGAATTTGTGCAGTTGAGAAGATTTGCTGACCAGTACCTGGAATATCAGCGTTACCGTCACCAGTGGTATCAATACCCATATCGATGAATTTCACAACCCATCCATCAGGTAATGCTGTTAACCAAGAATTGGTACCTGCATCATAGCTACCTTCTGCTGCTAGCGTGAATGAGTCTTGACCGCCACCTTTGTTAGCAATGTATAACGGCGCAGTCACCGTTGTACCTAACGCAGGATCATTAAATACAGTCGCGATATCATCAGCAGGTGTACCATCTGCATCTAACACACCATCAGAAACATCAACAGGGTCGACATTGGTTGCTGCAGCCATGGTTGCAGGTGTAAATGGTGTATTCGAGATATCAACTGTTGGAGGAGTAACACTTGTCAAACGCTCAATCTTAGAGTCTGTTTGTGTATTATCATTCACTGAAGTTGCTGTTGTCGTCGCTTCAAACGGACCACCACTCGCACTTGCAGGTAAACTTACCACTACACGCACTAATGTTTGGTTACAAGCAACTGTAATACCATCAATAGTCGTTGCTGGATCGCCTGCTGCCACACAAGTTGAAGGTGATATAGCACCAGTATCAGCAATACTATCACTATTGGTATCAACTAATGGACCGGCACCCGTTGCGTCCAAGAACTTAAAGGTCGTGCCTGCAGGGTATGGGTTAGTAGGACCATTCGCTATCGTTAGGTTAAATGTATCTGTGCTATTACCTGTATTAGTAATCAAGTTATAGAAGAATACATCACTACCTGCAGAAGCATTATCTACAGTTTGTACGCCATCATCAGTACCATCATCATCACCACCATTTCCACTGGTGGATGGACCGTTCGTACCAGTATCGGTAATCGTACCGCCATAGGTATTTTCAGTTGTAATCGGAGTTGGATTCGTCGTGATAGGACCAGGCTTAGTTGTGCTACCACACTCGTTATCATCAACGTAATCAGTATCACCCGCACCACCATTTAAGTTAGCACAGATATAAGCTTGGTTATCAATTGATGATCCACCTTCAACTAGATTTGGTGAATACCAAACCGAGAAGTTCATTGAAACCGTTGCACCTGAAGGTAATGAATTATCGATAGCATATACACCAGGTACAATGGTATCTGTTGTATCACCATCATGGTTAAGATCTAACCCACCAGCAATTAAAGCTTCACCACCGTTTTCTAACGTACCACCGTCTTGGTCAAGATCAAACCCTAATGCAGTCTCATCCGTTAAGTTAGCAGCACTTGTAACCACAGTATCACCATCAGCAGCAATTAATCCTGGGCTAGAAAGTGACGTTGGAATCAAGGTAGTACCATCAGGAATACCATCAAACATGTGTACATCAGTTGCAGCAGTATTACCTGTATTCGACGCTACAATGCTGTAGTTAATGATGTTTACGGCTAAATCCGTACCAGGATCACCATCGACATCGATACCTGTACTTGACTCTGTACCACCTTTGATTTCATTTGCTGTCTTATTCACATTAATAACAGCATCGTTAGTGATAGTGATTAAGTCGCCATTTGTATCATCGGCACCATCATTATTCGCACCAATATCTGTCACAGCATTAGCAACTGGAGCACCTGTACCTTCATGAGCTTGAGCTGTTAATGTGACACCAATTTTATCACCGACAGCCGCAGAGCTTGGTACTTCAACCGCTAAGATATAGTAATAAGTTTCGCCAGCAGGAATGGTAACAACAGATCCACTCGCTAACGCAGCTTCGCCATTATCAGGTCTACCCGTACCGTTTTCATCCCAGTACATAGTAATACTTGCGGCATCAATATCATCTGGGCCACGTGGATCAGTACCTGGTAAGTTTTGAGCATACGAAAGTGTAAAGTCTTCAGGACCATTACCAGTATTCGTTATCTCATGAACGATATACTTAATCTGACCAGCGGCTGCTGTATCGTCAAAGTCATCTTTTAACGTAGCTGAATAAATTTGTGCTACTTTTACTACTGCTTCATTAGAAAATGCCTGATAGGTATTACCCAACGCATCTTCATAATCAACTTTCGCTTCGTTTTTAATTTCAACACCAGCTTGAGTTGTAGATGCAAGGGCTTGGCTAGTAAGTGTACCTGCACCTATCATTATGAGACCCGCTGCAACCCATCGAGATATAGGTTTTAAATGCGTATTCATAAAGTGGTTACCTTTTAAGGTCGTTAATTTAATTTACGATAATGTAGCTAAACCCTTGCTATAAGCATGGGGTAGTGCAATCACTTATCGGTTATTTAACTTCGATACGATAAGTGAAAATTTGTTTTTCCTTTGCGTTAATAGGAACATTTGGCATCCAGCGAATTGCCGTGTATTTTTCTGGCGGAATAATAACTTCAACTTCTTTACCGTCTTTCATTACTATTCTTTTTACTGGTTCCGGTTCGAATGTTTTGCCTCCATCAATACTTACAACAAAATCAGAATTAATTTTTGTGTTATTTGTGCCGGAAACAAAAAAGGTATTTTGAGGAATTGGTCCAGTAA
>NZ_SSMG01000455.1 GCF_009873615.1 Photobacterium lucens | reverse complement strand
ACGAAACATAATTCATTAAAATTGAAATTTTAAATTGGGTTTTATGCTTTTTGAGAATTTAACACTCAAATAATTAACAGTTATTTTTCAATTTTTTCGACACCTATAAACTGACTTAAAACAAAATATTTAATTTGATATAAATCAATAAAAAATGTCTTACAAAATCATATCTCGTCCGTTGGAGCAAATTTAAAACAATTTGCTCAATCCATCTAATTCTAAATATCTATTGCTTCAATAGGTTTGAATTATCAATCAATTAAACCTTTATCAGTTTATATACCAAATAGGAATTTGGTAACATCACCAGCAATTTACCAAATAGGAATATCCTTTATAAAAAACGGACAATAAATAAAAAAGCAGATGACTTTCCCAAGAAAATCATCTGCTCAATAGTCATATTTGTGCTGTGTTTTAAGCTAAGTTTTTACTGGTCATCATTAACAGGGAAATAAAGTATTATTTTCAATCCCCCACTTTCTAAATTACAGGCTTCAACTTTGCCTTTCATCGCATGCATGGCTTCTTTCACTATCGCCAGCCCTAAACCATAACCACCGGATGACTTATCACGTGCACCTTCAATCCGTGTAAAGGGATCAAAGATATGTTTTAAGTGCTGTTCTGGGATCCCATTACCGTTATCTTTAACCGTGATCGTAACGTAGGATTGCTCATCAAGCTGAACTTTAGCCGTTTTAATACAGATAGTTGCATTGTCACCAGCATATTTAATCGCATTACCTATTAAGTTTTTGATCGCACGAACTAATAAACGTGTATCGGCATGAACCAAAGGCAATTCGCGCTCAAAAAACGTTTCAATCGTCTGATTACGACCTTTTAATATTTGGCACTGCTCTGCGGTAGAACTACAGAAACTTTGTACATCAACAGGAATTAAATGGATTTTTGCAGTGGCATTTTCAAACTGGCTAAATTCTAAAATTTCCGAGACCAATTCATTCATTTCTTGCGATTCTTGCTCTAAACGATCCACTAAGTGTAAATATTCTGGTGCGGTCCGTTTTCGCAATAAATGCAGTGAAAGATTATGTCTAGCTAATGGTGTTCTTAATTCATGAGAAACATCACGGATTAATCGACGCTGCTTTTCTGTTAATAGTTGTATTTGATTTGCCATATTATCGAAATCTGTCGCCAACTCATTAAACTCTTTAACACTATCTCCTAGCGCATGAGTAACACGAACCGAAAAATCACCGTTGGCTAAATCACGACTAGCATGGCGCAGCGTATCTAACGGCTGCTTTAAATAACGAGCGATAATGTAGGAAAACATCAAGGTGATCATTAGTGCTATCACCACTTGGATTAACCCAAAATACAGTTTGAAATGCTTTGCTGGGTGTAATTGATGCGGTAATTGCACCACCAATTTATTGCCGTTTTTAAGTGGGATCATAAAAACAGGCTGATTAACACGAGAATCTAAAATCGTATTTAATGTTCTGGCATATTTGAGCTTAAATTCAAAGTGTGGGTGCATTTCTCTAGTGCTGAGTTCATCATTATTTTGATCAAGTACAAAAGCATAATACTTCTGTTTCTCTTCCCACTGTTTTAACGATGCCGGGCTGTTTAGCGCAATCACAGGTTCAACGTCAACCGCCATATTCATGATGTCATGCTGTACCCGATATGGCACATGCAGCATGGTTTTAACTAGGGCAATTTCAGCAAGATTCTGTAAACCTAATATCAGCAATAACCCAATCGTAAAGTAGGAAAAAAGACGGAACACTAAACTTTTTTTAGGCTGCGGTACGCTTCGTCTCACTTTCATTGCACTTATTACACTCACCGATTTTTCTCTCTCTACTTATATACCCAAGTAACTTCAAGATGCTATGTTCAGCGAGACGACCTTAGTTCTCAGGCGCGGCAACGATTCGAAGATATAGTGGTTCTACATTGAGAATCGTTAACAAAGTCTGAGAGCTAAGGACGCTCGCCCTTTGGGAGCGTGTCACTGAGCCGACTTCTTGCGTCAAACAACTTGGAAAGAGCTCGCTATTCCGCTTCGTTGTCTTCCTTGAATTCAACTCAGTGACCTCGCTCTGAATCAGGCATATTGAAGTCACTTGGGTATAACTACTTTCTTCAATCTAAGATTGAGTGCTAACACCGTTCACAAAAACTCGCCTTTAAATAGACGAGTTACCATTTTTGCATAACAATAGAGTTAGGTTATTACTTTGTATTCTTAACAAAAGCGCATAACCTTACTCTTCTTAGCCATTCATCAAAGTAAAAGGACGTTCTATGATGAAGACGTTACTCGTATTATTAGCCCTGCTGCTAACTGGGTGTTCTTCAGGGTTACAAATCTCCGTTCCAGATAGCTATTTTGAACAAAACAAAGCTACGGGCTATTTGGTTGGATCGTTAGGCGCAAATACCGAATGGCCGAAAACAGGTAAAAACCTGATCACGACTATCAATATTCGCCCTGTCGACACTGCTAACAGTACTGCAAGTAACATGGATGACGTTATTACCATCACCAATAACAATGAAGATGGGCATTTTGAAAACCCGAATGTTAGCGGTCATCTATTTAGTATTGAGTTACCCGTTGGTGAATACGAAATTTTCAGTATCAAGCTTGAAGGCTCGGACGGTAACAAAACCCTAACGTCACAAAATAACAAAGATATGCATGTGCGCTTTGAAATTGAGCCGAATAAAGCAAGCTATATCGGACAATTTTTAGCAGTTAGCCGTATTGCGAAAAGTGATCTGTGGAACCTGCAATACCCAAGTGGCTATGGCTACTTACAACATAGCTATGATCAGTCACGTGATGAGTTACTGTTCGCTGAGCATTACCCTGAAAACAAAGCTATGCCGTTTAACCTGGCGTTACTGACTTTCTCAAATAACCGTGTACTCAAAAACTAATCTCAGCAGCACTAACCATTCAAATAAGGCGATCTAATGATCGCCTTATTTATTGCGTTCTAGTTTATTCACTGTCTCTTAGATACTCACCTTAACAGGCTTTATTCCGACACACAGGCTGAATAACTATAGCCTCTACCTCGTACGGTTTTTATGTGCTGTTTAGACATTCCAGCTAACACCATCTTTCGACGTATATTACTGATATGCATATCTAGATTTCGGTCAAACGGGCTTAGTTCTTTCTTTAGTACCACTTTTTGTAACTCGGCTTTCGAGATCACAATGTCGTTATGCTTAATCAGATACTTGAGTAAATCCATCTCAGTCCCCGTTAAAGGTAAACGCGCTAACTGACTTTCCAGCGCTGGTGTACTTGATGGTAAACATTGTCGCTGACGCTCAAGACCAACACGGCGGAGCGTAACCGTAATACGTGTTAATAACTCTTCAACTTTAAACGGTTTCACCAAAAACTGATCTGCGCCAGCTTGAAGCCCATCTAGCATGGTAGTTTCATCACCCAGCGCGGTAAGCATTACAATCGGTGTGGCAAAACGTTGACAAATACGCCTTGCTACCTGCATACCGTCCAAGTTCGGTAACATAACATCGAGTAAAACCAGATCAACACCCGTCGATTGCAAATAGTCCATTGCAGATTCACCACAATGAACACAACTGACCTCATGCCCCTCATCTTCAAGCACTTCTGTTAGCAATGCACACAATTGAACATCATCATCGACAACTAATATTTTTGACACAACAACTTACCTAGAATTGAAGACGTTGCATATTAATCACCAAACCATCAAATAACAACAATAAAGATAACCATTCTCAATATCAATTGTAAAAATTTACAACTAAACAAAAAAAGCGATGATCTCATTCGAAATCATCGCTTTATTAATGTGTTTAATGGCTGTTATGTAAACAACTATTCTTGGCAGATCAAGCTCGCTACTTTGGCTTCTCGTTGTGGTACATACCACTCATCTAATCCAGATTGAACCAACTCTGTTGCTTGCATCGGTGTCATCGTGCCATTTAGCACTGCCACACTGGCTTGATCGATTTGAGCTTCAAAATTGGTTTTACCACGAGATAAGATCTGCGCTGAGCTACGAATTGTTGAATCACATTCGTTACGCCACGCCATCATCTCTTTTGCTATCGGGTTTTCCACATCAAAGAAGTGGTTAGATAGCGAGAAGAAACCCGGTATTGCGTTGGTTAATAACTCGGCATATTCAGCTGTTGTCATCCACTCCAACAAGGCTTTCGCCGCTGGGTTATTCTCTGCTTTCGTATTCAACCCCATACCAATATCGGTGTGATCACTGAAGTAACATTCATCGCCTTTGTTCTCAACTGGTGGTGGGAAAACACCAAAATCTAGTTGACCGGTAAAGGTACTAATATCCCAAGAACCCGCAGGATAAATAGCTGCTTTACCTGTTTTAAATAGCTCGATGGAATCTGCATATTTACGCGTTTGATAACCTTGACCTAAAAAACGTCCCCAATTTGCCAACTCTTGGAATACTTGTTGATATTGTGGGCTGTTAAAACGCTCAGAGCCATTGATCAAACCTAAACGACCATCTTCCCCTTTCCAGTAATTAGGACCAATATTTTGAAAGCCCATTGTGCCCGCTTCCCACTTATCATTGGTTCCCATTGCAAGAGGAATATACTGACCGTTATTTTTGATCATATTAAGGATATGATTAAACTCTGCGGTGGTTTTCGGCACGCTTAAATCAAGCTCTTTAAAGACTTTTTTGTTGTAGAAAAAGCCGTGGATCACCGATGCCATTGGTAAACAAAAGGTCTGCGCACCTGAATCAGTTTGCCAAGGGCTAAGCGCAAAACTTGGGAAGTTCTCCATCCCCGGCATTTCGGTAATATCGCTTAAGTGCCCTTGTTTAAACAGTGCAAGTGAACCATCAAATGGACGACAAGCGATCAAGTCTCCTGCTTTACCCGTTGCTAAGTTGGTGTTTAATTCATCTTGAAATGCCGTTAAGCCTTCAGGCGAACGATAGGTCACTTTAATATTTGGATAATGTTTGTTAAACGCAGGAATGATCTTATCTTTCCAAATCGCATCATCTTGTCGCCAAGAGTCCACTAATACCGTACCACTAAGTGATGCTTTTTGAACCTCAGCCAACGCAGACATTGGAGCAACAGCAGCAAGCGATACACTCGCTGCGATCAGGCTACGACAAAGTGTTGATTGAACCTTTGTATAAATAAAAGTAGAAGTTGTCTGTTTCATGTTTATACCTTAAATCGTTCAATCAATTGGCGTTGCTCTGCGGCTAACTTAGATAATGCTTCACTGCTGGTTGCTGATTCACGCGCTTCCGACTCTGCGTTATACGCTACGTTGGCAATACCGTTAATGTGCTCTGCGACATCTTGGCTTACAGAGATCTGCTCAGCCGTTGCATGGGCAACTTGCTCAGCCATTTCAAAAATCAAACGCATACGATCAGCAATGGTTTGTAATGCTTCATCTGTTAAACGGGTTTGTTCAACACATTGCTCGGTTTGTTTATGGCTACGCGCCATAACCGATGTCACCATCTCTGCACTTTGTTGAAGATTTTCAATCATCTCATTGATTTCTTCTGTTGATTGCTGAGTACGATTTGCTAATGCACGCACTTCATCCGCAACCACAGCAAAACCACGACCTTGCTCGCCTGCACGCGCCGCTTCAATCGCTGCATTCAATGCCAATAAGTTAGTTTGTTCTGCAATGCCACGAATAACATCTAAGATACTGCCGATATTAACAGTAAAGGTTTCTAGCTTACGGGTAATGTCTACCGCTTCTGTAATATCAACGGAAAGCTGCTCTGTGATATTGCGGCTTGTTAACACTAAATCACGACCTTGTTGTGCCGCTTGATTCACTTCATTAACTTCGTTAACCGTTAGATCAGAAGAGCGTGAGATCTCTTTCGCACTCACTTCAAGCTCAGAAATCGCAGCAGCCACTTGATCAGTACGCTGCTTTTGATCTTCCACTCGGCTCATTGCCTGCTCACTCGTAACAGCCGTTTTCTTCGCTTCTGTTACTAGCTGCAATGAACCATCATTAATCTTGGTTAAAATCTCTGTCATGCTTTCAGAAAGCTGATCAATGGAACGTGATAAGGCACCAAATTCACAAGATGATTGGTAGTTAGTACGCTGCGTCATATCGCCTGCAGTCATCTTACGTAGGACTGCGTTAATACGAGCCAATGGCGTATGAATACTTTTCGCTGTGGTAAAGGCAATGATCAGTGCAATCGCACCTGAAATTAAACACGCAATCACAATACTGTAAGTGGCTTGATTCGCTGCCGCATCTGCCGCATTACGGCTGTTGTAAGCATTACTACTTGCGTATTGCATGTAGTCATTTAGTGCCGTTTGTGTAAGTACAACTTGCTGGTTAGATTGTTGGCTTAGGTTAGCGAGTTCGCTTTCAAGACGATTGTTTTGCTCCATGACAGCCAGCAGCCCATCTTTACCTAAAGCTAAATCATGAACACGCTGTAAGTTACGAGCATAGCGAGCTTTGACATCTTCAGGCACGTTAATACGCTCAAGACCTTGTTTGGCAAGCTCAATATCTTTTGCTAACACTTTACTTAATTTAGCAAAATCGGTGTTTTTATCTGCACGACGAACGTTTTTCAAATCACGGCTAATACCACTGGTGATAAGCTCTGCACGATTACTTAACGAGCGTTTCACACTGGCACGTTGCAGTAATAAGTTTGCCGCCCATTGATAGGTATCTTCTAACCGTAAAAAAGATAAGTTTAAATCAGTTAAACGATCATTCACCGCTACCCATTTATTTTGGGTATCTATAGTTTGTTGAGATAGCTCAAAAAACTTATCAGCTGCTACTAACGCTGTTGATAGCTTTTGTTTGGCTTCGCTATCAATGGCATTTTTTAACGCTTGCTCTTTCGCAGTACGGAATTCATTCTGCGCAGAATCCACAGCAGCTTTACGCTCGGCTAATAAAGCAGAAGATGAGGTTGTACGGTAATCAATAACGGTTAACTGATTTTCACGAAGACTAGCTAATAATTGACTCGCAGAAATTACCATAGGTGTGGAAACCTCAGTAACATCTTTTAGTCGATCATGGATTCGGTTGGTGTTGATATAACTAATGCTTCCAACAACGGCAATAAGAATAAACATTATTATAAAGCCGACGATGGTGCGCTGAACTATTGATAATGACATAAGAGACTTCTATTTATAATTTAATCACGCCGTAGCTGATCCTGAAACGGTTACTTTCAATATACTTTTTTCACTGCTCTAAATAAAAAAATTAGAACAGAATCAATATCAAGATCACACTTTATTGCTTCTAAAGTCTTTCAGGTATTT
>NZ_SSMG01000454.1 GCF_009873615.1 Photobacterium lucens | reverse complement strand
TCTTAAGCATAAAAAAAAGCTGCTAGTATTTAACTTTTTGAAATTAAATACTAACAGCTTTTTAATTCTCTTGATTAAGCGTAAGCAAAAATAACACTGCCACCTTTAATGGTGTTAATAATCTTTGTTGCTAATGCTTCTGGTAGTGCAGGGCAACCCCAGCTACGACCTAAATAACCGTTACGTTTGATAAATGATTCAGATACGTATTTTGCTCCGTGAATAACAATGTAACGTTTTAATGCATTATCATTTTTACCACGGGTTAAGCCGTTAAGTTTCAGTGAATAACCGTTACCGCCGTTATATGTATTTTCTGTCAGGAAAGTACCTAATGAGGTTTTATGCGAATCCACTTTGTTGGAGAACTCATTTGCCTTGAGTTTTCCACTGTTCATACCATGAGAAACATAGGTTTTGTAGAGTAATTTATTTGATTTTAAATCAATTACATAAAATCTTTTTTGTGTCGATGGTTTACTGTAATCAATGATTGTTAATAGTGATTTTTTCTTGCCTTTAGTTTTGTTGTAAGCAATGAAAGCTTGCTTAAAAACATTGTAGCTAATTTGATTTTTTAAATGTGCTTTTTGGTAAACGTAGTTTACAACAATATCAGCATTTTTTCGTTCGGTATTCAGAACATGTGCTGAAGCCTGAAACGGCAGATAGCACATCATCAGGATTATTAGATATATCGCTTTTTTCATTAAGTCAGTACTACCATCTAACAATGCTTAGGGGGAATTTGAAGC
>NZ_SSMG01000453.1 GCF_009873615.1 Photobacterium lucens | reverse complement strand
AAACATAATAATTTTCGTCAAATACACCCGAATCTCTAAAAACACCTGTAATCGAAGAAAAATAGCTCAATGGACCAATAAATGTATAATACCCCAATCCTAAGTTAAAATTATTATGTATATTTACGAGCCAATACCCAAAACCATAATATGGCGATAGTACATAATTAAACAATGATGTTATCGATGTAAAAACTGATTGCTGTCCACCGCTACGTAAGTATAAAGAAACAACCATAAGACTGAAGACAACTAAAAGATATTTTATATTCTTGATTACGACTACTTTTATTTCTTTATAACTAAAGGAGCAACAACACCCACAGAAACAAAACATTATACCAAGAAAAGTTGGCCATTTTTCAGTCGTAAGAACTGTATATAAAATAATAGGAACAAAAAGAATAATTATATTAATGGCATTATTTTCCTTTCTTTTCAATCCTGCAATAAAAACAAAAAATAATGATATAGCTAAAATGATTGGACTACCACTATTAACATTTGAACCACCATTATATCTTATTTCTGTTGATGCCATTGATATTGCTTTAATCCCTGATATACTGAATATATCATATAGTTCATACCCTGCATTTTTAGTTATTATATATAAATTAAATATCCCTATCAAAAAACCAGAAAATAAAAGATATTTGGATATTTGAGGATATTCAATTTTATAAGGCCTTCTATCATATCCATAAATACCCGCAATAAAAAATGGGAAGCAAGATATGGCTATAAATGTAAATGCCACTAATGTATATATATTAGGATAATAAATAATACCTAATAAGGAATATCCAATCAGAATAAAATAAGCAAATAACATTACTTGTAACCTATATCTTTATCTTATGAACTGAATTTAACAGCAACCCTTGTTTATCTTTTTCCGATAATATTGGTTGTTTTTTAACAGGCCACTTGATACCAATATTAGGATCATTCCAAACTATAGAATGCTCTGCTATAGGATTGTAATAATCTGTACATTTATATACAAACTCAGCTTCGTCACTAGTCACATAGAACCCATGAGCAAAGCCTTCAGGAACCCATAATTGACGTTTATTTTCAGCAGATAGATAAACCCCTACCCACTTACCAAATGTTGGTGAATCTTTACGTATATCAACAGCCACGTCAAACACTTCACCTGAAACTACACGGACTAACTTACCTTGTGTATTTTTTGTTTGATAATGAAGACCTCTTAAAATGCCCTTTTTAGATTTAGAGTGGTTATCTTGTACAAATTGCGTTGGTTTACCTGTCACCTCTTCTTCAAACTTCTTTTGATTCCAAGTTTCCATAAAAAAGCCTCGCTCATCACCAAATACACTAGGCTCAATAATTTTTACATCAGGAATTTCTGTTTCAATAACTTTCATTGTTATTCTCTAATCTTATTTTATCTGCTAACTAAAGATAGATTCCGGAGAATTCGTTCCTCATTTCCGGAAGGTAGAAAAAATATCACATATAATCATTAATATTGTCTAATGCTGATTGCCAATCACTTGCTGGAATGTTAAATACTGTTGTTATTTTTTGCGTATTCAATTTTGAATTAGCAGGACGTTTCGCTGGCGTTGGATAATCTTCAGTTTTAATTCCGTTTACATCAGGAGATTTAACTAAAATTTTTTGTTCAACTGCTTTATCAAAGATAACTAGTGCGAACTCACACCAACTAACGTGTGGCATACCGGTGAAATGATACATACCATAATCATCACTATTAAATGTATTTTTTGAATCAGTGATAGTTTTCGCTATTGTAATTAAGGCTGCTGCAATATCACCTGCATAAGTTGGACCACCGAATTGGTCAGCAACAATACCTAACGAATCTCTTTGCTGTGCTAAGCGAAGCATGGTTTTAACAAAGTTATTGCCTTCTTCACCAAATACCCATGCAGTTCGTAAAATAATAGAGCGTGAACATGCGTCAAGAACTGCTTTTTCACCTGCTAACTTGCTTGCTCCGTAAACACTTTGCGGGTTAACAATGTCGGTTTCAGAATAAATACCCTCTTTATCGCCAGCAAAAACATAATCAGTCGAAATGTGTAATAACGTAGCACCAATACTTTCAGCAGCTTGTGCTAAATATAATGGCCCGTCACGATTAATCGCATATGATAAGTCAATTTCTGTTTCGGCTTTATCTACAGCTGTATGAGCAGCTGCATTGATAATGATATTAGGTCTAAATTCATTCACAGTCTTAATAACACTAGATTGTGAAGTGATATCTAGCTCATTTCGATCAACGGCTAATATTTCGGTATTTGGGCAGGATTGTAGCTGTTTGACTAAACAGCTACCTACTTGACCATTGCTACCTGTAATCAATACTTTCACAAGGCATCAACTCTTACTTATTTTCAGACGTTATACGCATCAAATATTGACCGTACTCATTTTTCATCATTGGTTTTGCTAACTCTTGTACTTGTTCAGTGGTTAACCAACCATTACGCCAAGCAATCTCTTCTAAACAAGCCACCTTCAGACCTTGAACATTTTGTATAGTCTCCACAAAAGAAGAAGCTTGCTGTAGACTTTCATGAGTTCCCGTATCTAACCAAGCAAAACCACGCCCTAACAACTCAACATTCAATGAACCATCATTCAGATACATTTCATTCAAGGTAGTAATCTCAAGCTCACCACGCTCAGAAGGTTTCACTTGTTTAGCCATTTCTACAACACGGTTATCATAGAAATACAAACCAGTGACAGCATAGTTTGACTTTGGCTTTGAAGGTTTCTCTTCAATCGAAATCGCTTTCATTTCACTATCAAATTCAACCACTCCAAAGCGTTCAGGGTCATGTACTTGATAACCAAATACCGTTGCACCATGTTCACGAGAGGCTGCATTTAATAAGGTCTTACTAAATGACTGACCATAGAAAATATTATCACCAAGAACTAAACAAACACTATCATCACCAATAAAGTCTTCACCAATTAGAAAAGCTTGTGCTAGGCCATCCGGAGAGGATTGAATGGCATACTCTAAGTTGATACCAAAATCAGATCCATCACCTAATAAGCGACGAAAGCTTTCATTATCCTCAGGCGTAGTAATAATAAGGATATCTTCAATACCCGCTAACATCAGTGTAGATAGCGGATAGAATATCATTGGCTTGTCATAAATGGGCAATAGCTGCTTTGATACACCACGAGTAATAGGGTAAAGACGAGTACCTGAACCACCGGCTAAAATAATCCCTTTCATTTATTCCTTGTCCTTATTAACTGTAGTACCTAAACGCTCAAAACTGTATGAGCCATCTAATACTCGGCTCCACCATGTTTTATTATTCAAATACCATTCAACAGTTTTTCGAATACCCGATTCAAAAGTCTCAGCAGGTTTCCAGCCTAGCTCTCGCTCAATCTTTGATGCATCAATGGCATAACGAACATCGTGGCCTGGACGATCAGTAACATAAGTGATTAAATCTTGATACATCTCAATACCATCAGGTTTATTTGGTACAAACTCTTCAAGCAAAGAACAAATCGTTTTAACAACTTCAATATTAGCTTTTTCATTGTGACCGCCAATATTGTATGTCTCACCAATTTCACCTTTGGTCACGACGGTATACAGTGCTGACGCATGATCTTCGACATATAACCAATCACGTATTTGCATACCATCACCATAAACAGGAAGATTCTTTCCATCTAAGGCATTCAAAATCATAAGAGGGATAAGTTTTTCAGGAAAGTGGTACGGACCATAGTTATTGGAGCAGTTAGTTACAATTGTTGGCAAACCATAGGTACGCAACCATGCTCGCACTAAATGATCGCTTGATGCTTTTGATGCTGAATACGGACTTGATGGCTCATACGATGTTGTTTCAGTGAACAAGTCATCAGTACCTTCCAAATCACCATACACTTCATCAGTTGAAATATGATGGAAACGAAATACTGATTTACGGGTTTGCTCTAATTGATTCCAGTAAGCACGAGTCGCTTCTAGAATGGTATAGGTGCCAACAATATTGGTTTCAATGAATGCTGCAGGGCCATCGATTGAACGGTCAACATGACTTTCTGCAGCTAAGTGCATTACAGCATCTGGCTGATGCTCAGCAAAGACACGCTCTAACTCAACACGATCACAAATATCAACTTGCTCAAACACGTAACGAGTATTATTTTCAATATCAGCTAATGATTCTAAATTACCAGCATAAGTTAACTTATCAATATTAACAATACAATCTTGAGTATTTTTTATAATATAACGAATAATAGCAGAACCGATAAAACCTGCACCACCTGTAATTAAAATTTTCATTCAACTAATCCATTTTTACGAGAATCAACAAAGAGGATAAAAGACAAACTTAATATAAATCCTAGTAATGTAAATACTAAAACAATTAGATTTTCACTTGGTGTTATAGTTTTATTAGGTACTGACGGTATTTTAATA
>NZ_SSMG01000452.1 GCF_009873615.1 Photobacterium lucens | reverse complement strand
CATTTAAAACAATAAATTAGTCTTATGGTGCTAGGATTTTTCCTTTGATGTCATCATCGACACGCCTTTTTTGATGCTAATGACCTCACCATTTTTAGTCAACTTCACGGTGTAATTGTTATTTGTCACTTTTTCATAACCGTTAGCCAACTGCTCTACCGATTCCAGCTTAGTAAATCTAACTTGTAAATGCTCCGATTCCATCTCATTACTCTTAAAGTAATGCTGAACAGTCGTGGGGGCATCAAACGTTGCTACCTCTGCCCCATATTTTTCCGTCAGTGCTGATTCCGCAATACTAATTGCTCGAGGCTTATCAACAAAGAAAAGTGCATTTTCAGCACTATGTACATTGGCACTCAATAATAAGACTAAAAATAACCAGTATTTCACAAGCCCTCCAATGGCATTCGTTTTAACATATATTGCTTACTCAGATTTAAGCAACAACAGGCGATTAAATTAAAAGTTTAACTATTGTTTATTCTGTTATTTATGACATTTATAAATCTTTATTAACTAATACGACTAACGTTAATCCTAATGCTCAGATTAAGATTCGAGTTTCTTTATTATCTATAAAGTTATAATTAACCTACTTAGTAAGATAATTAAAAATAAATCTTACAAATCAAAGTAATAATAAAAACACTGAATGAGTCCAATGTACAACTGACTCATAAGAGCTTCAATTTCGAACACTTAAAATGCGATAAGTCACAATATTGGCAATGAAATACACAAAGATAAATAGTAATAGCATGAGAGGTGGTTAGAGAAATACATTAACTCCCATCTACTATGCTAATAATTAACAATGTAGAGGGAGTAAACATCATATTTATGAAATATCTTAGAAAACACTACGATATTTTTACGGGAGATAAAGCGTACTACTTAAAATAAATGTTTATTCGGATCTGATGTCTCCGCCCATTCATGATCGTTTTCACGTTGCTCTAAATAGACCTGCAAAGCATTAAAATATGTAAAAGCGGTTAATTCAGATTCTTGATTAAAATGCTCAAAGAAAGCATCTTCTTGTTGAGCCAACGCATGCAGGGTGGTTGCTCCATGCTCCAACGCCCATTGGATTGCATAAGGTGAAATCATAGTACGAAATAAGATCAATTCTTTGATCTCAGAAATCGGTACTTTTCTACCTCGCTTACTCACCTTTTTCTCTTCTGACTTATTGGCTTTTTCTTCAGCTAACAACGCACGAAGACTGGCTAAACTCGCCTCTCTTTCTGCCGCAGAATAGCCATAACTCGTTTTACAAAAACGTAATGCATAAGCCATTTTGTCTCGCCCCACCAACTCAATGACTTGTTCAAGGTAAGGTTGTGGAATCGCATACGCTGTGGCTAATTGCGTCACGGCATGATTTAAACTGGTATAAACAATGCCATCAAACTCAAATTGAAATGCCGTGGTCAATCCCTCAACCGGGATCCCGTCAATACTGACAGCCCAACCTCGGTAATTCACTCGCTCTTTAGCAATCTCAAACATCTTCCAGCCACTTTCTCGAAAGCCTTCTAATGCTTTGCCTTCGAACTCAGAGTCTTCCAACTCTTCTTTGGTCCAGTTAACACCTATTTGTAGATGTTTTTGATACTTCTTATGTAGCTTCTCTTTCACCTTATCTCGAAGAATATCTAAGCTACTGACTTTAATATCATTAGAAAACGAAAAACATTCTTGGCAGCACGGCACCATGATCGGCTCAGATTGCCCATCATAGTTAGGCTTAGCCATAAAGGCATGGCTTTCATAATACGGTTCACCACAAAACCAACAGGTATGGCGAAATTCAAAGGGAACATCAATAGATAAATAAGAAGTAGTCATTGGGCTTCAACATCGGCTTAAACTTTCCGCATTATGCTAACCCCTCGTCATTTATACAAGGTGAGAGCAAGCAAACAACCATGATATTTTCCACCTTATCACTCATTGCCCTTGATGTGCTCTTAGCTAAAGCGGTAAAATATGCGCCCTGTTTTAAATCGTGAGTATGTTGAATGTCAGAACAAAAGCGAAAGGCACTGAAAAAAATAGCAAAATGCCTTGAATTAGGTAACTCGGCAAACGTCAATGAAGCCGCACAAGCTATTCGAATGGCCCATCGCCTCATGCTCAAATATGGTCTTGAGAAAGACGATATTGAATTCATCAAAATGGGTAAAACCAAGTCTAAGACCTTATTACCAAGTGATATTAGTGCACAGATTCTAAAAATTATCCGTGGTATCAACCGTCGTTTTGGCGTGGAATGTGTACTAACAAACTACAAAGGTCTAAAACAAGCTGAATTTATCGGGATGGCTGAACGTGCAATTTTTGCAGCCTTCGCTTTCGATATTGTTTACCGTGAAATGAACCAACAAACGGGACAATTTAGAAATAGCTTCGCTGGCACAGGTACCAGCACACAAGAAGTAACTCGCCGTGTTAATTCATTCTTAGCGGGTTGGATTGAAGGTGCATTGGAAAAACTGCCAGAGCTAACAACTGACGATGATCATGATCAGCGTATGGCGAACTATATTGATAAACAGTTTGAAAACCTTGATCGTGAAACCTTTAAAAAGCAACTTCAAGAAGCGATGAAAGCCCTAACAGATGATTACGAAAAAGGCATGAAGAAAGGTCGCTCTATTTCAGTGAATCGCCCTGTTGGTGGTACAACATCACAAGAAGAATTAAAGCGTCTAAATTAAGCTATCTAATTTCGCTTTTATCCCATTACTATGAAAAAAGTCGCCAATGCGGCTTTTTTCATAACTTTATGATTCATAAACCATCAATTAGGTTAGACTTGTATTAAATCCTACTGTTTTTATTTCACTATAAAAGCTAGCCGTATTGCTTAAGAGCATAGTTATTAACCTCTTTTTCCTTAACTTTATTTGACTCGTTCAAAAAAACAGCAAAAGAACACTTATAATCAGTATATTTCAAAGAAATGAGATTCCAGTCTCGTTTTTATGTTAGAATGAATCAAAATCCCTTAATTCCATAGCCATCAAGACATGAAATTTCCTGGTCAACGTAAGTCAAAACATTACTTTCCTGTCAATGCCCGTGATCCATTAGTTGCACAAATTCAACAAGACAACCCATTAGCGAAATCGCACCTAATTGGCGTAGGTCAAACCATTGTTGATATTGAAGCACGCGTTGACGATGACTTCTTAGCCAGACATGCGCTCACTAAGGGACAATCAGTCGTTCTCGATGAAGATAAAGCCGAGTTGCTTTATAAAGAACTGAAAGATCGCAAACTGATCAGCCACGAATACCCTGGCGATACCATTGGTAATACATTGCACAACTACTCTGTATTAGCCGATGACAAATCTATTCTTCTTGGTGTAATGAGCCAAGATCTAAAAATCGGTTCATACGCATACCGCTATTTATGTAACACCTCTAGCCGTATGGATTTAGATTACCTACAACCTGTAAATGGCCCTATCGGTCGTTGCTACACACTGATCAGTGCTGATGGTGAACGTACTTTCGCAATTAACGAAGGTCAAATGAACCAACTTCGCCCTGAAAGTATTCCTGAATCTGCATTCAAAAAAGCCTCTGCATTGGTGCTATCAACTTACCTTGTTCGTGGTAAGCCAACAGACCCAATGAAAGATGCAGCACTTAAAGCTATCGAATACGCGAAAAAATACAATGTGCCAGTGGTACTGACTATGGGTACTAAATACGTTATCGAAGATAAGCGCGAATGGTGGATTGAGTTTCTAAAAGAGCACGTAACTTGTGTTGCGATGAACGAAGAAGAAGCTGAAGCATTAACAGGTGAAAAAGACCCGCTAACAGCTGCTGATAAAGCGCTTGATTGGGTTGATATGGTGCTTTGTACTGCTGGCCCTGCTGGTCTATATATGGCAGGTTACACGGAAGATGAACTTAAACGTGAATCTACTCTGCCTTTACTTCCAGGTAAGATCCCAGAATTCAACAAATACGAATTCAGCCGTCCGATGGCGAAAAACGAGTGTGAAAACCCAATCCGTGTTTACTCTCACATTGCACCATACCTTGGTGGCCCAGTTGAGATCAAAAACACTAACGGTGCAGGTGATGCAGCTCTTTCTGCCCTACTACACGATATGTCAGCTAACCGCTTCCATAAGATCAATGTACCGAACTCTGCGAAGCATACAGCGAACTTCTTATCGTACTCGTCTTTCTCACAGATTTGTCAGTACTCAAACCGTGTAAGTTATGAAGTATTGATCCAACATGCTCCTCGCCTATCTCATGGCCTACCAGAGCGTGAAGACTGCCTAGAAGAAGCATACTGGGAACGTTAATTCCCGTTGTAAGCACATTAAAAAAGGAGCTAATTAGCTCCTTTTTTGTTTTTATTACTCAGGTACTGAATAGATATCCCACTTCATATCAATGGTTTTATCTGTTCCTGAAACGGCTGCAATAACACGCCTATTTCGTTCTGCAGCTAACTCACTTTCACTATCATCAATCGGACGTGAATACCCATAACCAACTGCCTTTAAACGATTTGCATCAACTGAAAATGTTTCTGTTAACATATTCACGACTGCTTCTGCTCGATTTTGTGATAAAGCCATATTCAACTCATAACTCCCAACCTTGCTGCTATGCCCTTCAATCGTCACAGCGGAATCTGGATGTTGGTGCATAAAGTCAGCAATTGCTTCAATTTCTGATTCATATTTAGGTTCAATCACAGCTGAGTTATTAGCGAAGTTCAATTTAAGCTCAATGCGTTGTGCGATTTCTTTCTCCTGTCCACAACCCACATTATTCACTTTAGAGCCAGCAATACTATTTGGACATTGATCACGGGCTTCAATAACACCATCACCATCAAGATCACGAAGATCGTATTTCTGCTCTGTAATAACAGATGTTGGGCTTTCTGGTGTCGCACATCCGGTCAGCACCGTAGATACCAAAATTAATGTACTTAGCGTCACTATGGTTTTCATTATTTTGCCTCTCCTTGGCTATTCGAACCAACGTTCCAACTTTCTGGCGTAGTTACACGTAACGAAGAAAGTAGCTGACCTGTCGCATGTAAAATACGATATTGTGAAAGCAACTCATCAAATTCTGCACGTAAATAGCTTTTACGTGCCTCAAATAATTCATTTTCAGAGTCCAACAAATCAAGTAATGAACGTTGACCAAGTCTAAATTGATGCTCGTAAGCAGATTGAGTCTCTTTTGATGCCTCTACATGGGTTCGAATATAGTCTTTTTGTTTACCTAGGAATGAATTAGCATTCCAAGCGAGTGTTGTGCCATCTTTAACGTCACGAAAAGTATTTTGTTGTACCCCTTTCGCTTCGTTAATTTTATAAGCAGCTTCACGAACACGTGAGGCATCCTTACCACCATTAAACAGGTTATAACGCATCTGAATTGCTGCTTGTAACTCTTTATCCTCTCCTTCTAACGCATTGGTATAATCAAACTTTTCATCAGACCATTGCCCACCGAGCTCTAATGTGATTTCAGGATAGTAATTGGACTTAGCTGCTTTTCGTTCAAAACGAGCCGCATCTATATCGCTATTGGCTGATTTGATAATTGGGTGATTTTTCTCAGCAATCGTAATGGCTTGTTCCAACGTTGGCGGGATCATATCGTGATCAACCATAGGGGCTATCACATCCACTGGTGCTTCATTTACTACACGGATAAATTCACTTCGAGCATCTGCAGCATTATTTTCAGCTGACATCAAATTTGAATAAGCGCGAGCTAGTCGACCTTTACTTTGAGATAGATCTGCGGTTGATCCCAAACCTGACTCGGTTTTCTCTTTAATTTGATCAAACAAGATTTGATGCTTATCTACATTCTTTTGAGCTAACACCACAATTTGTTCTTCAACTAAATAATTGATGTAAACTTTCACCACTGAGAGCGCAATATCTTCAGCTGTTCCAAATAATTTCCATTGCTCTGCTTGGGCTTCATGGTTTAAACGTGACAACTCGTTTCCTGTTGCAAAGCCATTAAATAATGTTTGTCGAATACTCAAACCAACTTCAGGTACTTCTGAATCCACCATACCATCTTGTTGTAACCGACTTTGCGGTGTGGAACTTTGTTTCCAACCATAGCCTGCCGTTAAATCAACCGTCGGTAAATAATCACCAAATACCTGATTTGCCTGCTCTTCACGAACTTTAAAACGGCTCAAGGCTTGTTGTAACTCAGGATTAGTATCAAGTGTAGTTGCAACCGCTTGTTCCAATGTTTGGCTCATCGCCACTGCTGGATATAACGTCGAAACAACAACTGCTGCCACTAAACTTCTCTTAATACTATTGCCTAGCCCATTACGCATGAACGAGTCTCCCTCTCTTTATCATTAATTAGCGCTCTCTTAGCGCCATTTCTTTAGCCCTTAAAATCGGGTTTAATATGTATTCCAGTACGGTTCGTTTACCGGTTATGACATCAACAGACGTCAACATCCCGGGTATAATCGGCATTTGAGTCTGATCTGATTTAGTTAAATAGGAATGTGATGTTCTTACTTTTACTAAGTAGTAACTATTACCTTCCTCATCTTGTGATGTATCAGCACTGATATTCACTACCGTCCCATCTAAACCACCATAACGTGTAAAATCGTAAGCGGTGACTTTCACGATCGCCGGTAAACCGGGATGCAAAAAGGCAATGTCTTTCGGCTGAACTTTAGCTTCAATCAACAAATTATCTTCTGTTGGTACAATGTCTAAAATCGCTTCACCCGGCTTCACTACTCCACCTATCGTGGTGATATTGATGGTTTTGATCGTGCCATTTACTGGCGAATGTAATACCGCTTTATCTACTTTATCTTGCGAACCTACCTGTGCTTCAGTGAGGCGAGATAATCTAGCTGTCATTTCATTTAATTGCGCACGTACATCCTTGTTGTAATTCAATACCGCTTCACGACGTTTTAAAATCGCTTCATCCAAAGCGGCTTTTACTTTTGGCTGTTCAGCGTATAGCGCAGAAAGTTCACCTTTCGTTTCGTTTACCTTGCGTTCTAGTTGTAATAGATCGACTTCCGATACAATCCCTTTTTTAGCCAACGGCTTAGTCATGACCATTTCTTTATTAATCAACCTTAAGCTGCTTTTTAAGGTACTAATGCGAGAAACTAATGAATGACTTTCCTGTTGTTTTTGCACTATCTGACGAGCTAAGATCGCTAATTGATTATCTAGCTCTTCTAAACGCCCTTGATATTCCGCTTTCTGACGAACAATCAGCTCTGGTTCTTTTTGCTCTAATTCAGCAGTAAAAGTCAGTGGTGTAATATTGATCCTTACCTGTTTTTTCCAATCCTTAGTTTCATCGCCAATTTCAATGCTTTTGAGTTCATGACGAAAGCGTATGATATTGGCATTTAAGCTATCCTCTTCATCTTCTTGCTGCGCAAGATCAGAGCGAAATCGGGTATCATCAATACGGACTAATGGCTGACCTTTCGTTACCGTCATTCCCTCTTCAACATATAATGCTTGCAACATGCCACCGTCATAGCTTTGGATCACTTGCACTTGTGAGGAAGGGATCACCTTGCCTGAGCCACGAGTGACTTGCTCCAATTGTGCAAAACACGCCCACACAATGAAGCACACCACCATCAAAAATAGCGCCCAAACCATGTAACGATGTTTAGTTGGCGAATCGATCATCATTGCACTGTAGACATCATCCATCATGTCTTGATCTTGCTCGGAAAACGACTTACTCATTTTGCCCTCCCGATACACCTTGGCGTAGTTGGTTCAAAACCTTATCGCGCTTTCCATCTAAAATGATCTGACCGTTATCAACGACAATTATGCGATCAACTAATGGCAGTAATGACATTTTGTGGGTGATCAACAATAACGTACGATTTTGAACAACGCGCTGCATCGACTGGATAAAACGATTCTCAGCATGGGCATCCATGCTAGCCGTTGGCTCATCCATTAATAAAATAGGAGGATCATTTAAAATCGCTTGTGCTAATGCGACAGCTTGACGCTGACCACGGGATAAAGAATGCCCAGATTCCCCCACCTGTTTATCTAAACCTTCACTATCACGGTCAGTAAAATGACTCACACCAGAAAGCTGCACAGCGCGTAGCAATTGATGCTCAGTAACTTGACGCGTACCAAACATGATATTGTCACGGATGGTGCCATGGATTAGCGTAATATCTTGTGGCATATAGCCAATATTTCTTCGTAAATCAGCTGGGTGGATCTGCCCACTATCAACGCCATCAAAGCGTAAGTTCCCCTCAGTAGGTTGATATAAACCCGCTAACAATTTCGCTAATGAGGTTTTACCTGAACCATTTTTACCAAGGATCGCAATTTTCTCGCCCGGCTTAATTGAAAAATTTGTTGGAGAAATCGTCAGCTTTTTTTGATTAGGATAAGTAAATTGTAAATTTTCAGCTTTAATCGCTCCTTTTAAGCGATGACGGCTGATCAAGTGCGCTTTATCTTCAAACTCACCTTCTTCCTTCATCAACTGATCAAGCTGTCGCAGTGCGCTTACTGTTTGATTGGTACGTGTTAATAAATTCGCTAGCTGTGCCATTGGAGACACTACACGGCTTGATAACATCACAGCCGCAATAATCCCACCCATCGAGATATCAACAGTAGAAACACGATATACGCCTAAAATCACCACGCCAATTGCTGTAAATTGGGTCATAAAACTAGCGAAATAAGAAACAGAGTTAGCTATCTTTTTCACTTTTAATTGCCAATTAGCCGTATGTGCGATCATCTGCTGCCAATGACGTTGCATTATCCCTTCAGCACTGTTTGATTTAATCGCTTCTATCGCAGCTAAACTTTCTATTAAATGGCCATGTTTTAAAGCAGCGAACTTATTTGACTCTTCCACTGCTACTTTTAATTTAGGTTGTACTATTAAGGTATAACCAATAATTAATAATCCAAAAAACAGTGGAATAAGAGCAAGATCACCAGCGACAAAATAAATAATCACTAAGAATAATAACGCAAACGGCAAATCGATTAATGTCGTGATCGTTGCGGAAGTAAGCATATCTCGAATACTATCAAACTCACCTAATTGTTTGGCCATGCCTCCAACGGAAGGTGCGCGTTTTGATAACGGGATACCAATTGCTTTTTCAAATAACCTAGAAGAAACAACAATATCAATTTTCTTACCTGCCAAATCGATTAAATAACCTCGAATATGACGCATAAGAAAATCAAAACAAAAAGCCAGAGATGCTCCACTGGCTAATACCCATAGTGATTCAAAAGCTAAATTCGGTACGATTTTATCGTACACATTCATCATAAATAATGGAGATATGAGTGCAAAGATATTAACTAATATCGATGCTATCAGCACATCACGATAAATCGGACTCGCATCTTTAACCATGTTCCAGAGCCAATGACCATGGTTAACATGCTGATGAACATCAATACTACTATCACCTCGATATTGCTTTTTTATAAAGAAACAATAACCCGTGTAGTTTGCATCTAATTCTTCTAATGCAATTTCCAACTCACCACTATGTTCTGGAAATTGGATCACTGCACGATTATTGACTTCATCCATTTCCCGCAAAATACAAGCACGCTTATCTCTCAATAATAAAACACAAGGTAATACTAACGATGTCATCTCAAATAGTGACTTACGTAGTAACTTGGCAGTTAAACCTGCACGCGCAGCGGCCTGAGGAAATATTTCAGGCGTTAACCACGCGCTATCGAGAGGTAAACCAGCCGTTAATGCCTCGCCAGAACAAGGATTACCATAATATTCCGATAATATAACGAGACTATCTAATAAAGGATCTTCTATTGTTTTAACTGAAGCAGGAATACACCAGTATTCCTGCTTTTCATCAGGTGTGGATATCACGTGTTATACATCCTTGTTATTTTTATTATAATTAACAGGAATATCCTTTATTCCTATTTTATATTATCCGTTATTTTCTTCTTGTTGAGATTGAATAACCATTGGTTTATCTATTGGAA
>NZ_SSMG01000451.1 GCF_009873615.1 Photobacterium lucens | reverse complement strand
GCATATAAAACAAACAATAATAGACAAAAAAATCATTTAAAATCAATATCATAAGAAATTAAAAATTAACTAAGCATCACTTTCATCACTTTCATCACCTTCATCGGTAAAGAATTTACCAAGAGAAAAGAGCACAGATGATGCGATAATTGGTAGAAATGGAGTTAAGAATTTAATGAATACTTCATGATTACCATTTAGAAAATTTTCATTATTACAATATATATTTAGAACCCCTATCGGCTCATCAATAGTACAATTAAAATAATCACTAGTTACTTCAAATGGCGCTAATAGTGGTATAGATAACAGAGATTTAGTTGTTTTATCTGATTCGTACCTTTCAACAATCTGATCAGCTTGAAAAGGAGAGTAGTATCTATAAAAATCATTATGTAGAACGTCATAAACTGCTTTCACTACATTACCAATGTATTGTGGTGATTTATGATAAATAGCAGTTGGAGCACCAGGAATAAGTTGTGATGTAGGATCGAAATTACTATCGTTTTCAAAAACCACAGGTAACATCAATGGATCATGATGACCTGTTTTTTCAAAAAATTTAGATGATGATTTATTAATACTAGCAATAACACTTAAAACACCTGTTATCTGATTTAAAGCACTTTTGTAGTTTCTAGCATCGAAAAAAATCTTATTTTTACTCCAGTATTGTTCGAACTTAGGCTCAATAGAGTTAGAATCAAAAAAATACATAATATTAATTGAACAATCATTTTTATTATGCCCACCCCATTTAGCAGATAGTGTTCTTATTATAT
>NZ_SSMG01000450.1 GCF_009873615.1 Photobacterium lucens | reverse complement strand
CATTTAGCCAATAAATACACAATCAGGTTTAATTTTAAATCTTTTTAGTTATTAGTTAATTTAATTCCATAACAATTAAATCTAAAAACAATTAAAATATTTTGTAGCAAAAAAAAAACAAGTACCATATTTCTAATACAAAAAATTACCTATTTATTTTGTTACAAATGTTATCTTTGTGATCACGATCATAATGTATAACAATTAATATAACTCACAAAAAAGAATCAACGATAGTATACCTGTTTGATATTAAATTATGTTACGCGATTAGGGATTTATCAATGCGTCATATATTTCTCGGCAGTTGCTTATCTGTTATTGCAACCACTGCTATTAGTTGTTTATTTGCACCTCCTGCTTTAGCTCAACCAATCAATAATCATTCCCATGTAATTGCAGCCTATTATCCTGATTGGAAGGTCTACACACCTAAAGCACCTTATAGTGCCAATATGCTACCCGTGGATAATCTTTCTCATATCATTTATGCCTTTCTTGCTGTCTGCGGCCCTGTTGATTCCTCTCCAGAAAATATAAAAAAGATCATGAAAACCCAATGTGCTAATAAGCCTATTGGCACCGCGATCATTCTTGATGATTATGCCGCACTACAAATAAAACTTGATGGTAAAACATCACATAAAGTGGGTTACCGAGGTAATTTTGGACAATTAAAAGCTCTCTCAGATGAAAACCCCAACCTTTCTATTTTACCTAGTTTTGGTGGTTGGACGTTGTCAGAACCTTTTCATACCGTGGCATTAAATGATGAATACCGGCAGACTTTCGTTAAAAGTGCTGCTGCACTAATTAATAAATATGACTTTTTCGATGGCATTCAAATTGATTGGGAATATCCGGGAGGTCATGGCTTATCCGGCTTAGGAAAAGACAATATTGATAATGAACGTTTAGCCTATACCAAACTGATCAGTGAATTACGTCAGCAATTAGATCAACTTGGCCAAGAGAATCAACGTCGTTATCAACTATCAGCGGCAGTCAATGGTGGACCAAAAACATTACCAGGGATTGATTGGAAAAAGGTCTCACGAGATCTCGACCAAATTTATCTGATGAGTTTTGACTTTCTCGGTAACTGGGGAAATACCGTCGGTCACCATAGTAATTTATATAGTACAGCTACAACGCCAAATAACACCTCGGTTGATAATCAGGTTACAGCCCTGTTAGCACAAGGTGTTGATAGCCATAAAATCATTATTGGCAGTCCTTTTTATGGTCGTGGGTGGCAAGGAGTAAAAGATGCATCAGCCAACAAGCTTGAAGGGTTAAACAGCTCTGGTGGCATGGATAAAGGCTCGGATATAGATGATCCCGGTTACTTTAATTATTCCGACATCATGAAGTATCTCGTTAATAACAAACGTATGGGATATCAATATTTCTATGATGAGCAAGCACAAGCGGCTGTGCTTTATAGCAAAAAGAAACAAGAGTTCATTAGCTATGAGGACAAACGATCGCTACAAGCCAAGATTGATTATGTAAAAACGCACAATCTCGGTGGTATTTTTGGCTGGGAAGCGACATCTGATAACAACCATGAACTTATCAAACAGCTAAGCAACGCTTTTAAGAAATAATCCCACTCGTCATACCTACAAGCTTACTTATGCGTTTTAAGTAAGCTTATTTTTTATCCGCTAACCTATTTCTACTATCAACACCAGCCTATTTTTTTTACTTTTAGACCAATTTTTACGGTTTGATTAATTTTTTTGCTGACAATCACATTTCATTGCCCTAACATTGCATCCCGAAATATGAGTTCCGATGAAGACAGCAGGAGAGCGGCACAAGAATTTACCATGAAGGTATATCTTACGCCCGCCGAAGAAGTAAGCGTCATTATGATTTGAGCCATCAAATCCTATTGTCGTAAATCTTTCAGGCACCGCGTCGTAATTTTACGATAGGTATGGACTGTTGTTGGAGGAGCCTCTGGAGAGACTCGTTAAATCGAGCGCCGAAGGAGCAAACCAAGTATTGGTGAAACTCTCAGGCAAAAGGACAGAGGAGATAAGAGCAACACCAGATACCCGTCTGTGACCAACATTTCTGTTGTTCTATATCTCTTCCTTTGATGTTTAAAGGAGGAATAATGAATCCACTACATGACACAATTTTTAATTTTCTAAAAGCTTTTGACAGCCTTGTTTGGGGTCCACCACTACTTATCCTTTTGGTTGGTACTGGTTTATACCTCACTGTACGCCTTGGTTTTATCCAAATCCGTTACCTTCCGCTTGCCTTACGCTACGTGTTTGGCGGTAAAAAAGATGCCGATAGCAACGGTAGCGGTGATGTATCCAGTTTTGCTGCTCTATGTACTGCCCTTTCTGCAACCATAGGTACAGGTAATATCGTCGGTGTTGCAACCGCGATTAAATTAGGTGGCCCAGGTGCTTTATTTTGGATGTGGCTTGCTGCGCTTTTAGGTATGGCAACTAAGTATGCCGAGTGTCTACTAGCGGTTAAATATCGTGAAACAGATAGCAATGGTCAAATCATTGGTGGTCCTATGTACTACATCGAAAAAGGTGTAGGTAGTAAGTGGCTAGCGAAATTATTTGCCCTCTTTGCTGTTGGTGTTGCGTGTTTTGGTATTGGTACTTTCCCACAAGCCAATGCCATTGTTGATGCTGCGCACCTTTCATTCAATGTACCTAAAGAAATTACTGTTGTTATTTTAACTGTATTAGTTGCAACCGTAACACTAGGTGGTATTAAGTCGATTTCAAGTGTAGCAAGTACTGTTGTTCCGCTAATGGCTGGTTTCTACATCATTGCTTGTGTAAGTGTATTAGCAAGCAACTATGATGCTATCCCACAAGCCGTTAACCTTGTTATTGAGTCTGCATTTACAGGCCATGCAGCTACAGGTGGTTTCGTTGGTGCAGGTATCATGCTAGCAATTCAATCTGGTATTGCCCGTGGTGTATTCTCGAATGAATCAGGCTTAGGTAGTGCGCCGATTGCCGCTGCTGCCGCACAAACTGACTCTTGTGTTCGTCAAGGCTTAATCTCAATGACAGGTACTTTCTTTGATACAGTGATCATTTGTACCATGACAGGTCTAACTTTAATTGTAACCGGTGCTTGGTCTTCTGATTTTGCTGGTGCTGCAATGACGACGCATGCTTTTGCAGAGGGATTACATTCTAGCTACTACGGTCCACTAATGGTGTCTATTGGCTTAATGTTCTTTGCCTTTACCACTATTCTAGGTTGGAACTACTACGGTGAACGTTGTATTACTTACCTATTTGGTGTGAAAGCGATTCTACCATACAAGATTTTCTTCTTGGTTCTGATCGCTGGCGGTGCATTTATGCAGCTAGACATGATTTGGGTTATTGCAGATATCGTAAACGGCTTAATGGCAATTCCAAACCTTATTGGTCTAGTGGTATTACGTCATGTTGTTATCGCGGAAACTCACGCTTTTTTCAGCGAATTAAAGCAAGAGAAAGAAAATAGCCAACCTGTATCAGCGCTATAATTCTGAATACAAAAAGTGATGTGACCCCATAAAGTTGGACATTTCGGTTAAGCGGCTTGTAAGGCCTGATTTCGATATTCAATCGGAG
>NZ_SSMG01000449.1 GCF_009873615.1 Photobacterium lucens | reverse complement strand
ATCACTATTATCTTTTAATAAACAATTTCATAAGTTTGTTGACTCTGAAACTGATGAATTAACCGACATTAGTTCTGAGTTATTAATCAAAGAAGTTAGGAAAGGTTCAATTGTTATTGAATTGGTGTCACAAGCGTCACCAATAATTCCTTTACTTTGGGAAGGCGGCTCTCTAGTTCAATGGACATCATTAATCCAGAATGTCTGCAACTGGCTGTTAGGGAAAACTGATTCAGCGCCTAAAGATATGACGAAACAAGATCTTCAAGATTGGAATAAAATTATTGAGCCGATAGCTAAAGACAACGGTTCTCAAATGAATATCAACGTTTCTGACGGTGGTAAAGTCATTAATAATTTTGTCTTTAATTCAACAGAAGCCGCTGTAATGCAGAATAAAATCAGTCGATTAGTTGAAAAAATTGATACGCCTGAAGAGAATAAACATCTCAAAAAAGTTATGTATTGGTATCAAACAAAATTTGATTCAAGCTCGGATACTGGTAACAAAGCTATTATTGATGATATATCGAAGTCTGCTCTAAAGGTTATTTTTGAAAATAACGCATTAAAAGAAGGAATGCTCCATCCTGATTCTTCTTTAAAGAAGCCATGGCAAGAGCTTGCATTTGTTGTTGATGTAGAAGTTCAGACTGTAAGAGGGAAACCAAAGATGTATAAGGTATTGAATTATTATCCAGAAGATACATTTGACCCTAATGACGAATGATTTCTATTTTTTAAAAAAGGACTGAATGTCACCATCCAGTCCTTTTGTTTATCTTGCTAACTTGCCTTATGCAGTTACTTCTTGTTTTTTCACTTGAGGCGCAAGCTGATCTGCCAGTTTGTGCATTTCAGGTAGCATACGGTGGATCAAGTGAAGTTGCTGCAACACCATTCGTACCGAGGTACAGTCTTCATCACGCCATTGCCCTAAACGCTGATCTAAATCGACATCTAGCGCGGGTGCTTGTTGACATGCATTCCCTGCCAGCTGAGCCGCTAAACATTCTAAGTGAGCGTGAATGATACGGTGTGCCTCTGATACTAACTGGTGTGTCTTGTCATCATCAAGTTGCGTTCGGTGAGCACCTAATGCCGAAATATAACTCAGCATGGCATGGTTTAAAGTTAAGAAACGGAAGCTCTCATTCGCGTCAATTTGGTAACGCTCAGGCTCTGCCAACATATTACTGATCGCTGTATTTAAATGGGCATCGGTATTGTGAGCATCACGACGTGAAATACGGTAACTCAAGCTATCACGCTTGCCGATACGGTACTGACCAATGATTTGCGCTAAGTAATCTTTGTTAGCATTAATAGCCCCAGACATTGCCTTGTGTAAACGCTTAGATTCCCAGTCTGGTAGAATAAAGGTTACTGCTAACACTGCCAGTAAACAGCCAATCAAGGTATCGCCTAAACGAGGCAGAATAACCGCATAACCTTCACCTAATTGGTTAAAACAGAACAATACCAGCAAAGTAATAAATGCTGTTGCCCAACCGTATTTGACCATTCTAAACGAGAAGAACAGGACGCCAGCCACCACCATTAGCACTAACTGACCTTCTTGCCCCGGAAATAGGTAGAGCAGGGGAATACCCGCTAAAATACCAGCAATAGTACCTATCACACGCTGGCGAAGTTTTTGACGAGTAGCACTGTAGTTGGGCTGACAAACAAATAGTGTGGTGAGCAAAATCCAGTAACCACGTTGTAAATCCAAGACTTGAATACAGCCATAACCGACGGTTAATGCAATCGCCATTCGAATTGCGTGACGAAACAGCATTGAGTCGGTATTAAATTGTGCACTGATACGCTTTGCTAACTCTTTAACACCATGAGCTTCGTTATCGGCTAATTGGATATCACTTTCGTCATCTGTATGCGTGGCATCAGGGTTATTGATATTCATTAGCTGACGTTCAACGGTCGCTAAATTGTTGAATAGAAAATCGAGCTGGATCAGCAACATTTTCCACTCAGGCTTATTTTGGTCGTGTAAATATTGTAGTGACTCTTGTAGCTCGTTTAATGCTTTTAGGCTCTTTTCATCGTGGGAGTATGATTTTCCCATGGCTAATGCAGTGGAAATATCACGGCATGCAACCGCTTGTGAACGTAATAAACGTTGGAAGCGGAACAATACGTCGCTGCGATTAAAGTTAGCCGCCAGATCTTGATAGCGATAATGCGAAGAACTGGCACGTTCGTGTATATCTTGCGCCATAAAGTAAATGGTCAAGAAGCGATCGCCAGTGGTATTAGGTTGTCCACGGCGAGCACGATGCAATAGTGTTGCTTTAGCAGTGTTTAAAGCATTCACTACACGCGCGTTTTGGCTTGCTGCTTTTAAACGTAATGGTTGAGGCACGAGATCAGCAACAGGTTCAAAAAGCTGACTTTTATGGTCAAGATAATCGGCAAACTCACTAAAGACATTAGCGAGGCTGCGTTGTACTGGCTGGTTAGGCCATAAAATATGCCATGTTAACGACAAACAGCCGTACCAAAATGCACCACCGAGTAACAACATCGGTTGATACCATAGATTCACACTATGATCGGCGCCGAGCATGGTGTAAACCGCCAGTAATAATGAGGCAAAAGCGATACTGGCGTAACGCGGCCCCATAGAGCCCAGCATGATAAAACCAAAGGTTGAAGTGAATAATCCTATCGCAAATAAAATCGGATAAGGGAATAGCACTTCAATAGAAATAGAAGCGATAAGAAAACACAGTAAAGTCAGGGTTAGGGCTTTAATTCGACCGATTAGGTTATCGTCAGTTTCAGCCAGAGCGGCAGCAATAACACCAAGTACTAACGGCGTGACTTCATTGTTTGAATTGTAATACCAGCATGGTAGCACGACGCCAACTAAGGCGATGAGTACACGGATAGAATAGTTAATTCTATCGTTAACCCAATAGCGTCGGAAATTGAGATGTAACCTGTTAGTTTGCATATGGATATTAACAATCTTCTGATAAAGAATTACAACGAAACAACTAGAATAATCTAGTAATAAATATGTTCCAAATAAGCTCATGTAAATAACGAAATTATTTGGCATTTTTTGTTAAAAATAGGCTTAACGATATCAGAATTTAAACATCGTTACTTGAACCATTCTGT
>NZ_SSMG01000448.1 GCF_009873615.1 Photobacterium lucens | reverse complement strand
AATTACTTACTCATGATTTGTTATATTTATAATCATTTTATTTAGATAACTCTTAATATAAATCTTATATTTCGTATAGTGATAATTCCTCTGTGATCTAATCCGCATTTTTATTCTTATTTGCATCGTAGATTATGCACACTTATCTACAGGGATCTAAATTATGAATAAGAATATTACATTACTCGCCGTTGGTTCTTTATTTGCGTTATCTACTTTTTCTTCTACGGCATTTGCAGATCCTAAAGTGACACCGACTCATCCTGGATATAGCACTATTCAAATATTGGAAATGGGGCAGCCAAAAGATATTAATTGGGTATCAGTTGATGACATCGCGCAAAAATTAAAAGGCAAGCCACCAATGGCTGTTGGTTTTGATATTGATGATACTGTATTATTCAGTACTCCAGGCTTCTATCGTGGTCAGCAAGAATTCTCACCTAATTCTTTTAGTTACTTACATGATCAAAAATTCTGGGACAAAATGAACTGTGATTGGGAAAAGTTCAGCTTACCGAAAGAAACGGCGAAAAAGTTGATTGAAATGCACCAGAAACGTGGTGATCAGATTTACTTTATTACCGGTCGTACAGCTTCTAACTGTGAAATCTCTACTCAATACCTAAAAGATGTCTTTGGTATTAAGAATATGCATAAAGTTATTTTTGCAGGATCAAGTAAAACTGAATTTACTAAAACACCTTATATAAAAGCGAACAATATCAAAATTTATTACGGTGATTCCGATGGTGATATCGTCGCTGCACGTCAAGCTGGTGCGGAAGGTATTCGTATTATGCGTGCCGCTAATTCAAGTAATCGCCCAATTGCAAAAAATGGTATTTTAGGCGAAGAGGTTGTCATCAATTCACAGTACTAATCGACGCTAATATTAAAGATCATAGAGCGACCATGATGGTCGCTCTTTTTTATGCTTGTTTATTACGTTGAGCCCAACAACCAATAAAAATGAAAGTAGCAGTAATAATGCTAATAGAGAGATAATTTGGAATATTGAGTAGCTCTCGATGAAGTAATGGCGATAAATAGACAATTAACAAACCATAACCAAAAGCGTTTACTAAAATAAAGGCGAGAGTACGAATAATAAAATTGTATTTTGATAATCGTCGTCGTAAAAATCGGTTGATATCACCACCGAAAACCACCAGTAAACAAGCAACAATAGCAGTTGAAATATCATCTAACCAAGGGCGAATACTATGCCCTAACTCCGATAAGAAAATTATAATATCCATTTATATGTACGATTAATGTTGATGAATGAAGTAGCAGGGTAATCGCTTTAGGAGTAAAAACCCAGATGTCTGGCATGAAGATGCAAACAAGATCACTTCGCTGCTTAATAGGTGCTATAGAACCACTATGTTACTATCTTAATGTTATTTAATTAGAGAGTTACTCCATGCTAGTCATTTCAAATTCTGTTCAACTTGCCGATTGGGAAATTGAGTTAACGGCAATCCGTGCACAGGGTGCTGGAGGGCAAAACGTTAATAAAGTATCGAGTGCAATCCATTTACGTTTTGATATTAATCGTTCAACCTTGCCTCCATTTTATAAAGAGCGATTGCTCAAGCTATCTGATAGCCGCATCACCAAAGATGGCGTTATCGTGATCAAGGCACAGCAACATCGCACTCAAGAGATGAACCGTGAAGAAGCGTTAGAGCGTTTAAAGTCATTGATTCAAAGTGCCGTTGTGACACAAAAGGCCCGTAGAGCCACTAAACCAACGAAAAACTCCCAGATCCGCCGTATGGATAAGAAAACTCAAAGAGGTAAAACTAAGTCGCTAAGAGGCAAGGTTAATTTCTAATAATTTAAATGTGATGCTGACTACATAACCTATTGTTAATGCGTGACATTATGCTGCTTCAACTAATATCTTAGCTATCAATGATTTTTCCATATGTATTGTGGCTTTTTAGTTTGGGTGGCAGGGATGTTCGAGAAAAAAACGCTTCAACTTTTACAATTATTCTATCGTGAAACCGAACGTGTTCGTTTATTCGGTTTAGCGGATCTCCCACCCTTAGCACTAGAACAGCAACAGCAAATGAATTTGTGGTTAGAAACCAAACGTAATTTCACTGCTGATGAAATTTCTGAGCAATATTGGATCAAAACCTGTAGTGCGGGTTACATCACTGAATTACGTTTACATGCAGATGGCACGTTAGATGAATACACACTATTTAACCGTCTTCATACCACAGGGTATTGGGAGTTGGTGGATGGCGTGATTGAAATTGAAATACATAAAGAAGAAAACACTTACCGCTGTGCCGTGTTTGCTAACCGTTATTCTAATATTCACTCAGCCATTGAGTATAAAAATGGTGAGCTACATTCTTATTTGAAATTGGCACAAACCCGACCAATTAAATTCTAATCTATGCCATTTTTGTCGAACAAATAGACTGGTATCAATATAAATTTTCAGTATATTGAATGAAGCATTTGGATATTAGGAAGGTCAAGGATGAGTAAGATAAATAAGGTAGCAGTAGTAGGCGGTACCCATGGTAATGAATTCAGCGGTATTTACTTACTCAAAAAATGGCAGAATACACCACAATTATTAGCGCGTGAGAGCTTTTCTGTCGAAACTGTATTTGCAAACCCTAAAGCATATGGTGAAAACAAACGTTATGTTGATCATGATTTAAACCGCCAGTTTGGATTACATGATTTAGCTAACTTTGAGTTAGCCAGCTATGAGCAATCTCGCGCAAAAGCCCTAAATGAGCAAATTGGTCCGAAAGGGAATGCGAAAAGTGATTTCATCATCGACTTGCATAACACCACTAGTAATATGGGACCTTCGCTGATCTTATTGCAATCAGATAAGTTTAATCGTCAATTAGGTGCTTACGTTAAAGAGAAGATGCCTGAATCTGTTGTTGTATTTGAAGATCATACTTCGGTTGATGATCATTTATTTGTGTGCTCAATTGCTAAGCAAGGTGTGATCATTGAAGTTGGGCCTCAGCCACAATCAGTGATCCGCCAAGACATATTGGATTGGATGGAAGACATGACTGGGCATATTCTTGATTTTGTCCATTTATATAATACTGATGAAGTACCAGCATTGGCTGACAGCTATGATGCTTATCGTTATGAAGAAACGCTAAAACTGCCAGAAGATGAGCAAGGTGAACGTATTGGCATGGTGCACAAGTCAGTACAGGATAATGACTTTGAACCACTCAATCCGGGTGATCCTATTTTCACCTTATTTGATGGTACAGAGATCTTCTGGGAAGGCGATTATGTGGCTTACCCGCATTTTATTAATGAAGCAGCGTATTACGATAATAACCTTGCCATGTCGCTTGGTAAGAAGATTGTGGTATCAACAAAATAATCTGTTTTTACAGCGTTGGTAATCAATAGATAAAGAAAAACCGGCTTACTCTTATGCACTTCTAACTAGGAAGAACGAGGGTAAACCGGTTTTTTATTGGTAATAATAAATTAGTGTACGCTTTGAGTTTTCATTACCACTATCGGGGTGTTTTCGACCTTAACAATGTGAGCATCAACATTAAACACATCCCAGATCAACTCGGGCGTAACGGTGTGGTTGGGGGCTCCATAGTCAAAGAGCTCACCTTGATGTAGTACTGCAATGTTGTCGGCATATTGCAAAGCAAGATTAAGATCATGGATCACCATAATCACACATGCCCCGGTACGCTCTACATATGCTCTAACAAAGTTGAGTAATCGAAGCTGATTTTGCATATCAAGTGCAGAGGTTGGCTCATCGAGTAACAACACTTTGGGATTATTTATTAACGCTTGTGCCAGCCCGACCATTTGACTTTCACCACCAGAGAGATCCATACACTGCTTATTGGCTAAATGCAGCACGCCCATCTCTTGTAACAGCAATAAGCCACGCTCTGCACATTCTTGTTTCGCTATTAATGACGTTGAATGAATATTCATTGTCGTAATTAATAACTCTAAGACGGTCACATTGGCATGTATGCGATGCTCTTGCGGCAAATAACCGATGTCGTTCAACTGTAGCGGTGTATGAGCATATTGTATCTGCTCAGGATACTTCTTTAGCAACATGGTCATTTGGCGTAACAAGGTTGATTTACCAGCCCCATTTCGACCAATTAACGCTACCATTTCACCATTGTGAATTCTCGGTAGGGTTAAATCGTGCAGTACTGTCTGATCACCAAAGGTCACAGAGATATTTTTAATATCAAGGCTCATAATTAGCGCCCACCTCTTTTGATGACTAAAAAGATAAAGAAGGGGATACCAACGATCGACATTACAACTGTCAGCGGTAAGATGATCCCCGGCATGATCGCTTTACTTGCAATAGAGGCAAGCTCTAATAACACGGCACCGACAAGAAACGAAGCTGGTAAGAAGAAGCGTTGATCTTCACCTAAAATCATTCTCGCAATATGCGGTGCGACTAAACCGACAAAGCCAACCGCGCCCACGAATGAAACTGATAGCGAAGTAATGATTGAAACTAACACCAGGGTTTTCATCCGCAGTCGTTTAACGTTGACGCCCATTGCTTCTGCACGTTCTTGTCCCATCTTTAACGAAGATAAACGCCATGCATCTTTCATCATGATCAACAGCACGATCGGCAGTAAAATCGCTAATATAATGATTTTCTCCCAACTACCACGATCAAGTGAGCCCATTTGCCAGAACACCAAGGTTTGTAACTGGGTTTCGCTGGCAATGTACTGCATCATGATCAGTAAGCTGTCATAAGCAAACATCACCGCGACACCAAATAACATTACGCCTTCAATGGAAATCCGTTTAATGGATGAAATCCCAGCAATGAGTAACGTGGTGAGCAAACACATAATGAAAGCCATCACTGCGATTTGGTATTGCGCAGGAACAAAAGGGATCGCGATAACATTGGTGATCACCAGAGAAGCACCAAAGCCAGCAGCAGCAGAAACACCAAAGGTATACGGATCGGCTAACGGGTTATGCAGTGTGGTTTGCATTTGTGCGCCAGCCAAAGCTAATGCGCCACCAATAAACGGTGCCATTAAGGACATCGGCATACGAATGTCCCACACAATCACTTTGCTTGCTATTGCGCTATGAGAGGGTGAGAAAATCGCAGTAATAACTTGGTTAAAACTTAAGCCTTGCGAGCCAATTAATACATCTGCGATAACGCAGAGGACACTTAATATAACTAAGACGATTAGCGCGATTTTCTTATTACGAGCACGGGTGTAATGGGCTTTTAATTCAATAGAAAGGCTTGTCACTGTGTCATTGCCTTAAAGTTATTTTGACCGAATAAACCCTTTAGATGACGATCACCAAATTTCAGGTTCATCTCTTCAAAAGTCTTCTCTGGTTGTAATGTGCTAAACAGTGTTGGGTGGATCCATTTTGCGAAATATTCAATCGCCACTAAGTTATACGGCGAGTTGTAAAACGGCATATAAATAGAATAAACATCTTTATTTTGGTAAGCATTGACCGCTTTTAGCCAAGGGCGATCCATTAAGCTTTTGGTTGCTTGAGCAATCGCTGTTTTATTAGGTGAATAACCGAGAGGAATACCATTGGTTGGTTTGCCATCATCCGTGATCCAACCTGTAGTTTGCATAATATATACATCAGGCTTTGTAGTGATCACGATCTCTGGCGACATCTCACCTGTGTTAGCGCCTTTTAATGGTGCCGTAGCGACATTGGTTGCTTTAAGCATTGGAATGTAAGCACCCATATTGCCAGTAGCAAACGTGCGGCAACATGAATCACTATAACCAGCGGCACGTTCAATAAAGACACGCTTCATTGGTACATCTTGGTGGCTAGCTAAGGTGTTTTTAATTACATCTAAGTGTTGTTGATAATAGTGGGTGAAATCAGTTCCTTGCTTTGAACGGTTAACAGCATCAGCGACAACTTGTACCGATTTGATGGTGTTCTGAATCGGGTTTTCACGAAAATCGACCGCAAGTACCTTGATCCCTGCATCATCAAGTTTTTTCAATAAGCCTTTATCTTGCGCTAGCTTAATATTTGATAGTTCAACGATAAACAAATCCGGTTTTGGTTTTAGGTTAATGAAACGCTCTGCGTCAAATTCACCGGACTTGATCTGTCCAATCACAGGGACGTGTTGTAGAGCAGGGTACTGTTTAATATAACTGGCATACATACTTGGCGCGGAAACACGCATGTCATCACGCGCAGCAACCAAGTGCTTAGCTGCATCACCTTGGTAAATGATTTCGAGCAAAGGGAAAATACGGCTGGTGGATAGGGCAATATTTGTCGGTTGATGGTCAAAGGTGACCTGACGACCAGCGACATCTGTGACGGTTAAAGGGTAGCTATTTGCAAGCGCGGTTCCTGAATAACTAAGTAGTGTGCTGAAGGCTAAAATGCTGGCTGTGACTGTTTTCAAAATGGTTATCCTTAAAATTTTTCGCAAATCTTAATGATAATAATTACCATTATAAATCTATTTTTGTGAGAGATAAGAATCCGATAATAAAATTAAATGATATTGATTCTCATTTAATTTTGTGATTGGTGAGTTAAAGCTCTTCACCGTAATCAGGACAAAGATTTCGAGGAGGGCATAAATCCAGATACGTTTAGAAAGTATCTGGATTTATCTTTGCATTAAACACTAGACGGCATTTAGTGCAGAATCAAATCCATCAGCCGAAAGGTTAAAACCTGCAATATCGACATAACTTTTGGTTTCAAATAAATGCATAACTTGCGTCATTTGTGCACCGTTATTACTTAAATAAGCATGGGCAGTACAGGTGTGATTAGTTGGATCGTAATCAGTACTAACGTGTAGTAAAACTTGGGCTGCAACGTTCCAATTACTTAATGCTGATACATATTTCCAACTATTACAGGTACTTTGGCTGGCTGGCATATGATCAATAAAATCTATACGTGTTAATTGATGACCGCCACTAAAGTGAAAAATATAATTTTGGTTACCAAAATCTGTGTGAGTTAATAATTCATCTTTTGATGGTACGGCTTGATAGGTGTTGTGTTGAGTAGTATCAGCAAAAGCATTGGATGTTGTCAGACAAGAAAAAAGCATGGTGGCGATGAGAAAGGGTGAACGCTTCAGCACTGATATTTACTCCCAAAAGCGAGGCTAATAATTAGGAGAAATAACATGCCTTTTGCTAAAAGTGATAGCAAACGTTTTTAAATCATATATTTGTATAATTACATTCCATTTGTCGAAGATTAACGATTCACATTGCTATGCATTCACTTATTTTCTTATGAATTGTCACATATTCAGTAAAAATTATTACATTTGTATCGATAACATTACGTTTATTTACAATGCTCTAGTGCAGGAATTAAAACGTTACACTTTATTGCTTTAAAAAAATGAGCGCTGCTGTCATATTTTTGACAAGAAAATTTGAATGCATATAGCGTAAATTAAATACGCTGATATAGACGCTCAACCTTTTATTTAATGGATTGTTTTTACATGGATATAGCATCAACGGTATTTAATGCATTGCAGCCTTTGCTTTGGGTGATCCCGGCTCTTATTCTTATTTATGTGATAAAAACGCCATGGTTCAAAGGCTGTGCTGGCGAGTGTATTGTGCATTTTTGTTTGAATAGACTACCTAAAAGTGATTATAAGGTATTGAAAGACATTACATTACCTTGTGATTCTGGTACGACACAGATCGATCATATTGTGGTTTCAAAATACGGTATTTTCGTGGTTGAAACCAAAAATATGAAAGGTTGGATCTTTGGTGGTACGTATCAGCCAATGTGGAAGCAAACGCTGTTTAAACGTTCCTCGGTGTTTAAAAACCCACTTCATCAAAACTATAAGCATATTAAAACCTTACAATCTTTACTTGGGATTGAAGATACGGCATTTCATTCTGTGATTGTGTTTGTGGGAGAAGGCGTTTTTAAATCGGAAATGCCTGAGAATGTCACTAAGTCTGTACGTGCAATGCTACGTTATATTCGCTCATTTGATACGGTGATATTTGATGATAAACAACGAGAAAGCTTTACCGTTAGGATTGAGCAAGCACGATGTAAGCCGGGGTTAGCGACTGATTTGGCACATATTCGCTCTTTAAAAGCCATTGAGAAACAAGTAAAAGCAACGAGTTTTCCAGAAGAGCACCACTGTCCGAAATGCGGTTCAAAAATGGTAAAACGTGTTGCGAGAAAAGGTGCTAATGCAGGTAATGCGTTTTTAGGTTGTCCGAGTTATCCCAAATGTCGAGCAATTAAAAATATCTTGAGTTAATAGCCACCATGTGTTCTTTTTTGATAAAGCTATTGCGCTGTGATGTCGATAGCTTTTTTTGTTTCTGCACTTTTTCGATCTTATTCACACCCTCCATATATTGTTTTCAATCTATTTAATTAAGACAGCCTAATATAGTTATTATTCTACGCTATTAGTAATGCCAAATTTTAGCGGCGATAGTGATAACAATATAAATAAAAAGGTTATTAAAGACGTGAAAGCCATAGCCAGCCAAACAGTGCCAAAGCCCATTCATTGCAAAGAAAAAACAATAGCCAATGTATTCTTTATCTTTAGCTTTGTATTATTTCTAGCGCTGCTGTTAATCACTATAGCGTTTATGCGTGATGAGAGTGCTGGCATTATATGGCTATTTGCAATGTTGCCATTTGTTGCTTTTCTTTTGTTGATGTTTTTTATTGGGCGTTATTACCGTAAAAAATATAACTTGTTAGGAGATACGCCGTTATACCTACCGGAAACACAATATACATTAGGCCGCTTATTGCCAGCGATGATTGAAATAGATCATCCACAATTTACTCGGGTAGCGAATGTGACCTTATGCTGTTTACAATCGACGTCTGGTCGTTCATCGGCAATAAATACAGTATGGCAATCAGATATTATGATTGAACCTGAATACAGTAATAACCAAACCCATTTGTTATTTAATTTATTCATTCCAACTTCAGAAAAGGCAATGGATACGAGTGGTTTTTCTAAGGCTAAATATGTTTGGGAAGTGTCATTTGAATACATCGATAAAATGACCAAAGTGAAGCGAAGTTGGGTGATCCCTGTAGTGTAAGGGTAATGTCATTTTATGCCGATGACGTGCTACAAACCTCAATGAACTTAATCTAGATTAAAGTTTTTCCTCATATTATCAGTACAATTCTCCCCTAACTGATCAATTGGTCAGTATTTGAAAAAGAATAGGCATATTCTAATGTGTCTGTTCTTTTTTGTTCTCTGTTTGATGATATATCAAGAATAAGATGAAAGAGGCTTCACGTTGAGTAAATTGTTTTCTGCGACTCGCATTGGTTCGATGACCTTAAAAAACCGCTTTGTCCGTAGCGCGACATGGGAAAATATGGCCACAGAAGATGGTCATATGACAGATAAGCTTTATGCGATTTATGAAGAATTAGCGAAAGGTGAAGTAGGGTTAATTGTCACAGGTTATGCCAACATCGTAGCAGAAGAAAAGCCCAATGAAGGCATGATGGGTATGTACAATGATTCGTTCATTGATGAGTACCAAAAGCTGACTGATCTCGTTCATCAATATGACTCAAAAATCGTTATGCAGCTGGCTTATGGTGGTACTAAAACTACTTATAATGTTGGCGAGCGCGTAATTTTTGCGCCAAGTGCTGTGTGTGAAAAAAGCACCCAAACACTGGGTAAAGCCATGACGAAAGAAGAAATTGACTACATTGTTGATGCGTTTGCAAAAGCCAGTGTTCGTGCTCAGCAAGCAGGTTTTGATGGTGTAGAAATTCATGCTGCACACACGTATCTGATCAATCAGTTTTTAAGCCCTTACTACAATCAACGAGAAGATGAATACGGCGGTAGTTTGGAAAACCGTATGCGTTTCTTGGTTGAAATTTTTAATGAGATCAGAAAACGTGTTGGTGATGATTTTCCAATTCTTGTAAAACTCACAGCAACTGAGTTTTTTGAAGGCGGCTTAACCTTTGATGAAACCCGTATTGTTTGCAAAAAACTAGAAGCGCTAGGTGTGGATGCCCTGATCATCTCAGGCAATATTCATGGTAAAGCAGATACCATGATCGGTGAAATGCACGATGGTTACGCAATTCAAGAAGAAGGTTATTTCAGCGAATATGGTCGTGTGATCAGCGATGAAGTAAATGTGCCAATCATGACTGTGGGTGGTTTAAGCGATTACTGTGCAATTGAAGCATTGGCTGACAATACTAATATTGCACTGTTTGCGTTCTCTCGTCCGTTACTCACCGAGCCACAACTGATCAAACGCTGGAAAGACGGCAACTTAACAGAAGTAGAGTGTGAGCGATGCTCAAAATGTCGTACTAAGCGTGGTAATTTCTGCGTAACTTCCAAGCAACGTAAAGCGCAAATTTCAGCATTATAATTTCTTTATTCAAATAAAAAGAAAGAGTTAGCATCAAGGTGCTAACTCTTTTTTGTATAACGCAGCGTATTAAAAGACCATTTCAAATATGGGCTAAAGCAAGATTATTCCGATAAGCTTAAATTTCCACTTTTTTGCTGCCATTGCTGAAACCATGCATCAATACTACTGTACGGCAGTGGTGGTGAAATAAAGTAACCTTGTGCTAATTGGCATTTCATTGCTTGTAACTGTTGCCACAATGATAAGTTTTCAACGCCTTCAGCGACGGTTTCCAGGTTTAAACGTTTAGTCAGCAGTAAACAAGATTCAACAATCGCTTCAGCCGTTACACTGGTTGGGATCGCTTGGATAAAACTCAAATCCAGTTTTAATGAGTTAAATGTCAAAGTCTCTAATTGTTTGAGCGACGAATAACCTGTTCCAAAGTCATCAATGGATAAAACAAAATCATGCATGCTCAAGCGTGATGCTGATTCAATGGCTTGACCGACAGATTCGAAGATCTCTGACTCAGTTAGTTCAAAATAAACCCATTGATTTAAATCCTGATATTGCTCTTTAAGTTGTAATACACAGTTAATGAAATGGGGATCAACCAGTGTTTTAGACGAAATGTTAATAGCGATTTTTCGGTTATGAAAATACGAGCGATAACAAATCACATAGTTAAGAATAAATAGCGCTAACTTTTTCTCTCTATTGTGCTGCATGATTTGCTCAATAAATTGATACGCAGGCACAGTGCCATATTCAGGGTGAACTAATCGGATCAAAGCTTCACAAGCGACCCATTCTCCCGTTGTTAGTGATACAATCGGTTGAAAATACGGAACAAACCAACCTTGTTCAAAGGCATTATCAATAAAAGCTTCATCTAAGATAATTTCAGATGTCGCACCTTGAGTGGTTACCGTGCTGCATTCTTTCGCTTGCTTTAACAGTACACTTAATTGTTTTAAACACGTCGGCTTCGATAACGAACCTAATAGGTTTAAATCATAATTGAGGCACATTTTTTCAACACTCGTTAAAATGTCTTGCTTAAGTGCACTGGTGATAATGATTGAACCTTTATAGTTTTGTTTGGCAATGTGGCCGAGAAAGCTAATCCCGTCCATCTCAGGCATGTTTAAATCACATAATAATAAATGAGGCTGATATTGCTGCATGATCTTTAATGCGTCAGCACCATTGATAGCACATTGGATCTCATCGTTTTCTGAGTCAATAATACGTGCCAATTGTGTGGTTAACACTTGGCGCTGAAAATGATGATCTTCAATTAAAAGTATACGCATACTATAGGTTCTTAATCGTAATGACTTGCTGCTTTAGCAAACGAACAAGTGTTTTCATATCGTTATAATATTGTTCAAATTCAATAGCTTGATTTTGAGCAATTGCACTTTCAATGGTTTGACATAATTGATCTAGCTGGTGGAATGCCATCACCTTTGCTGCACCTTTTGCACGGTGTATAACAAGGTTAATTAGTTCAAGATTGCTCTTTTCAATGGCTTGTTTTAACTCACTTAAATCGCTGTCACAAGAGGCTAAGTATTGCGTCAGAATGTCTAAGCTTGTTTCGCGATCACCAAAGATAGTATCGAGTTCATTGATATCAATTAACGCAGTTTCCGATGTTTTACTAACATTGTCATTCTCATCATCAAGGTTTGCATTATCATTTTTACTCTTGAGTGCAGGTAGCCACTGATAAAGCACAGTTTCCAGTTCTTTTAATGTAATAGGTTTAATTAAATAGTCATTAAATCCAATCTCTTGGAAATGTGTTTTATTTGATAGTGCATCAGCAGTAAGTGCCAAAATAGGTAAGGGGGCTAATGTTGATAATTGCTCTTGCTGACGAATCGCTTTTACTAATTCAAAGCCATCTAATTCAGGCATATGGCAATCGGAGATCAGCAGATTATATTTTTTGTTAGCCATAGCGTCGAGCGCTTTTTTACCATTATCTACAATATCGACAGCACAATTTAACAGCTCTAATTGCTGCTTTAGAATTTGTTGATTAATCGGGTGATCTTCGGCAACTAAAATATAACGACCTTGCTTAATCGCTAGTTCACGATCAAGCTTATTGGCTACCTGAGGCTGCGTAGTTTGCTCTATATCCTGACTTTCTTTTTCATTGGCAAGAGCGCGATATAGCTCATTAGGCAGTAATGGGCTGAGTGATAAATGTGAACCATTTGCTTGGTTTTGAGTTAAATAGTGATCCGGTGACGTGATGATGACAACGTTCATTGACGGTAAGTTTGCTTTTAACCATGCAGCATCAACTTTGTTCGCTTTACACCACATATCATGGATTAAAATGGTATCGATTTTTTTAGTCGATATAACAAAAGGTAATTTTGCTTTATTCGTGATCGTCAAATGTGAATATTCACACTGCCAAGCGGTGAGGTATTCATTTAAATGTGGATCGTTAATATCACCAATAAGACCACAATGTTTATATAAAGGTTGGACATCACGTTTTTCTATAATCGGGAAAGGGACGATGACGGTGAAAGCTGTGCCTTTACCCACTTCGCTACTGGCATGAATATCACCATCCATAAGTTGAACGAGTTGATAACAAATAGAAAGCCCAAGACCTGTACCACTAAATCGACGGTTGCTGCTTTGCTCAACTTGTACAAAAGGTTGGAACAATTGTTCTAAATCGTCGGATTTAATACCGATCCCTGTATCATGAATAGTGAAAGCCAGAGTTTGTACGCTATTCGTTTCTTTTATGACATCAACAGCCAGATGAATATTACCTTTGGTTGTAAATTTAATTGCGTTATTTAGTAGGTTATTCAGCACTTGCGTTAGACGAATATCATCAAAAGATAAGTAATGGGCAACGGATGGGTCGAGCCAGAGAGTAAATGAAATCTCTTTTTGTTGTGCATGAATAGAGTGTGGCTGTACTAAAGCATGAATGAGATCAGATAGCACATGACGACTTGGATTAATGTTTAATTTACCAGCTTCGATCTTAGAGAAATCTAAAACATCATTGACAATATTGAGCAAATTAAGCCCTGATTGCGACAAGTTATGGTGAATCTGACGCAACTCAGGCTTTTGTGCATGGGGCTCCATTAACTCTAATAAGCTGAGAATACCACTAATCGGGGTGCGTATTTCGTGGCTCATCATTGCAAGAAATCGGGATTTCGATTCGGTTGCCGCTAATGATTTTTCATTGGCTTCCATTAACGCCACTTGCTGCTCTTTAGTTTGGGTAATATCTAAAATAATGGTGTTCCATTGCCAGCCATTTTCTACTTCTGTGATTTGGCAGCGTAATTCGATCCATCTTGGGTGATAAGTTTGCGTTTGGATTTGAAGGTTTGTACTCCAGTAACCGACAGTGACAGCATGTTTCATTGCGGCGTAAAGTACTTCGATGTCATCTCGTTTATTTAGTTGTTCAAATAGTACTTCGGAATTAGCATACAGATCTGCAGCATTAATATTAATGAAGTTATTGATTTTCTCGCTAATGAACAGAAACTCTACATCAAAAGGATCTTCGCTTTTTTGAATGTGTTGAATCAGTGCACCATCAAAGTTATTGGTTAGGTACGTAAGCTTTTGTTCAACATTTTTACGTTGAGTTATTTCACGA
>NZ_SSMG01000046.1 GCF_009873615.1 Photobacterium lucens | reverse complement strand
GATAAATGACAACCATGGACATCATATTGGTGATTTAGTTATAAAAAAAGTTAGCGAAATTATCCGAAACAATATCAGAAATGAGGATATATCTGTTCGTTGGGGCGGAGAAGAGTTCGTAATCGTTCTTGATTTTCATGATAAAGAAGAACTAATGAAAAAAGCAGAGTTGATAAGAATGAGTGTGATGGAAAATCCAATTTATGGATTAAGTGTTACTGTTTCTGTTGGCATATCTTCACAATTATCAATTTCTTTTAATAAGCAATTTAAAAATGCTGATTTAGCACTATATCAAGCGAAGAACTCGGGTAGAAATAAGGTTGTATTTTATGAAAGTAAATAAAGAAGACAGAGTGCACCTTATTTTATATTCTACTATTTTTATGGTGGTATACATTCTACTTGTTAGTATCAATTTTTCATTTTATAAAAATTCGATTACTGAGGATGCAGTCAAGCAGGTTGAAAAACTAATAGATCAGAGTAAAGAATTTATTCAACGAATGGATTCAAATATACTTGAAAGAAAAGAGAAAGAAAAACACCTTTTACTTAAGTTGCTAGCAAGAGATGCCAATGTCAATATAAATAGTATAGCTATAATCAAAAATAGTCGATATGTCTATAGTACTTTAATTGGTGAAATTGAAGGAAAATATTATACCTCGACTGAGTTAGGACTAACTGCTAAAGAAAAAAGCTCTTTAACTGCGATGCCTGTTATATCATATTTAATGAATGTTGGTGACGATACGTTGATTCAGGCTTATTTTAAAAAATTGGACCTAGAATTAACAGATAAGTTGGGTAGAAGCTATGTACGTGTTAATAATATTAATATAGGTAATGGTAATAAGTTAATTAGTGATGCTGTTGAATTAAATAAATT
>NZ_SSMG01000447.1 GCF_009873615.1 Photobacterium lucens | reverse complement strand
AAATTGCAGGGTTAAATAAAAATATAATTCGATTAGGTTTTAGCTACGGTGGAAAATATGTATAAATTATTATTTGTAGTCCCATTAGTTGTTACGTCTTTAAGTTCAATAGCACACGCTTCAACAGATAATCCATGGTATGTAGGTGCTCGCGCTGGTGCTAGCTTCCTAACCAATATGGATGACGCTGTTACTTCAGTGACTGAAATTCAAGATACAAATTTTGCAGGCGGTATTTTTGCTGGTTACCAAGTAACACCTTGGTTTGCATTAGAAACAGGTTACACGCATCTAGGTAATGCAAAATTAGATAACGGACAAGGAAGTTACGAAGCTCAAGGTGCAGATCTTGTGACTAAGTTTTCTTTCTCTGCAACTGACAGCTTAAATATTTATGCTAAAGCAGGTGCTTTTTACTACGACTGGAATGCTATTGGTTCTGGTGTGAAGAACAGTGATAATGGTTGGGCACCTACCGCAGGTGCAGGCCTCGAATACTTTATTAATAAAAACCTATCAACACGCCTTGAATACCAATATTACAACGATGTAGGTGGTCCTGATATTCATTTTGCAGGTATTGGTCTAGCGTATCACTGGGGAGCACCAGCTCCTGTTGTGGCACCAGAGCCTGTTTATGTTGATCAAGTAACAGTTACCACACTTGATGAACTAAAACTAACCGTTCCTTTTGCTTTTGATAGCAGCACAATCACTGCTGGTGATGCAGCAAAATTAGCACCTTTTGAACAACGTTTAAAAGATCAAGACGCAGCACAAATCTACGTTATTGGTCACACCGATAGCCGTGGTTCTGAAGCTTATAACCAAAAGCTTTCTGAAAAACGTGCCCAAGTTGTTGCAGATGCACTTCGTCAACACCTAAATGTAAGCGAAACACGCATTATCGCTCAAGGTCGTGGTGAATCAGATCCTGTTGCGTCAAACCAAACCGAAGAAGGTCGCGCACAAAACCGCCGTGTAGATATTATTTCTCCATCTATTGATGTTGAAACTATAACGCAAGTGATTGCTGAATAATTTATTCGCACATCCATTCAAATTTATCGCTTCATAAATAAGGAATAGATATGAAGATCAAACTATTATCAACAATCATTGCTGGCGTTATCCTTGCCGGTTGTGGTAGCGACAATAACAACAGTGTTACAACACCAGAGGTTAAAACATATACATTACAAGCTTTCGATGGTGCGATTAAGGGCATTGAAGGTACATTTAGTTGCGCCAACGGAGAATCTGGCAAAATTGCTAAAACAGATGGTTACGGTAACTCCATTGTATCCAATAATACACTAGCAACTGAACCAGAAACATGTACTGTTAAATTTAACCCAACACCTGGCGCTACTGACATGTCTAACAGTAAAGACATGTCAAATGTTAGCTACTCAATTCCAAAAGGATTGATGGTTGCAGGTCAAGCTGCTGCGGCAACACCGATTTCTTCTTTAATTGCAAAATATATGGAAGATAATCAAATTACAGAATGTGATGAATCTACAGCATCAGAAGTATTTACTTTATTAGATATAGATACTAGTAGCTTTGATATTAATGAATTCTTATTAACGCCAAAATCGGCATTAGATAAGCTTGCAACTGCTAACCCTGCAGTACATAAAGATCTACTTGCTAAAACATTTGTTCTATCTGATGTATTAACATCTCAAGATGGTAAAGAATCATCTATTGAAGATATGGCAACAGTAACAAAGAGAACAAGTGAAGCATTACTTGATGCACATCCAGATTTTCCTAAATCAGCAAATAATGGCATGCCAATTAATGAAAGTTTCGTAGATGACTTCAATGAAAGCTTTGAAGTGATTGCAGATCCTAAACAAGACTTACCAGCTTCATTAAAAGATAAAGTTGTTAATCCTAGTACTGGTACTGAAATTGATCCAGAAACAGGAAAACCAACTGGTGGTACTGGTGGTGGTACTGGTGGTGGTGACGGTTCATCAGGCGGCGGTACTGGTAACTGATCATTACTCTGAAAAAGTAAGGCACCTTCGGGTGCCTTTTGTTGTTTGTTTTATGTGCGATATTTATATCTTGTTACACGGAAGTCGATCATGAATTCACTCCCATCTCTGCATCATTCATTATTATCATTAAGTGTTTTGGCTGTACTTGCCTCACCACAGGTTCACGCTTCAGCTGTTGATATTCTTCCTTCAAGCCAAAGTTATACAGGCTTAATGTTTACCCCTAATGCCCAAGTGATAAAAACAGGAGATATTAGCCTTTCTTTCCACCAAGGTGTGCCCTATCGCCAATCTATCAGCCAGTTGGATAACTGGTTTGTAGCTACTGGCTTATTTCCTTACTTAGAAGTCGGTGGTCGTATCGTAACGAAAACATACGATACCAATCTGTATACTGAGAAAGATGGTGGAATTCGTGATTTATCCGCCTCTGCAAAATTTCAATTACCATACATTTATGACTTAACAGGTTTTAATATTGCTATTGGTGCACAAGATATCGGTGGTGCTGCCAATAACTTTGATACTAAATACATTGTGGCAGATAAAACCTTTGACGCATTATCACTACGTTTAAGTGGTGGTTATGGTAGCTCTGTGCTTGCCAATGGCATTATGGATGGACCTTTTGCTGGTGCTGAATGGCAACCACTTTCATTTATCCAACTAACAGCTGAATACGACGCCGCTGAATTTAATAGTAATGCAAAGCTATTTACACCACAGGGATTACTACCTTGGGGAAGCCAGTTAAGCCTTGATTACCAGTTATATACTGGTCATGAACGCAGCGAGCAAGATGTTTGGGGCGTTAATTTTTCTGTTCCTTTAATGGGTTATAACGACAATAAAGCTCTTGATCTTGCCACCAGCAAAAATGAGCAGTTAGCCCAAAAGGTAAATCAACAATTAGCCGAATCAAGTACTGCAAGCTTAGCAAACCTGATTGATGCTTTAAAAAATGAAGGCTTTGTTAATTTAAACCTTGGCTATCGCAATAATAAAATGGTGGTGGCATTAGAAAACCGTCGTTACAACCACAACCAAATGGATGGTGTTGGGGTTGCATTAGGTATTATTGCCAGCAAAGCAGGTGAAGGCGTATTTAGCGATCTGGCGGCATTGATCAAACAATCTGATGACACCGCTAAAGTTGCAAATACTCAAGATCAAAATATTGAATTGATTTTACTTACTAATGGCCTTCCAATGTTTACGGTGAACACCGAGAGCAAATGTTACCGTGAGTTCATTCAATCAGATGTACCTTGCGATCTATTAAGCTTTAACACGATTAGTGCAAAACCAAACTTTGACCAAACGACCTGGTTATACCAAACCATGAATAACGGTTTCGGGCGTAGCCAAGTCATTTTATCGCCAGCATTAAATCACCGCACAGCAACAGAATATGGTTTCTTCGATTATTCTTTAGCGCTTGCAGCGAACCTTTATACCCCATTATGGCAAGGTGCTGCCGTTGATCTACGTTACATGGTACCTATTGCCAATAGTGATGATTTTGACGAAGGTGGCTTATGGCACCAACAAGCATTTGAGAATAAATTAGATCGTGCACTTGTTCATCAAGCCTTCAAACTACCACAAAATATTATTACTCAATTTAGTGGTGGCTACATGATGGGTGGCTACTGGGGTGGTGTTAATGAAACACAGTGGTACTCACCGCAAGGCTCACACATGCTAGGTTTTGAAGTAAGCAAGTTTGTACCTAAAGATGAATATGATACTCGTAGTATAAAAATTGCTGATAAGCAAAGTTTAATCGCAAACTACACTTACTCTCTACCGGAATACAACTGGCAACTTGGTCTTCAAGCCGGTGAGTATTTCCAAGGAGATGTTGGTGCTCGTGTAACATCAAACCACTGGTTAGGTGATACAAAACTCAGCATTAACTACCTTACATCAAAAGCAAAAGGCAGTAGTGAATATGAAGACTTCGTCGCTGTTAGTATCGCTATTCCACTAACACCTTGGCGTGATATGAAGCCTGATTATGTTCAGGTTCGTGGTATTGATCAGTTTGTTTACTCATTGCAAACCCGTGTAGGTGAAAGTCACAATAACTTAAATACCGGATTAGGTGCGACATCAGATCTACAACACAATATTGTTCGTCAGTATGAAAACCGTGGTCGATTATCACCAGCCTACTTTAAAGCTAATATTCAACGTTTAAGAAATGCATATATTAAATATGTCAAAGTCACAGTAGAGTAAAAATAAAAAGGATGAGGTATAAACCTCATCCTTTCTTTTAATAACTGTTATTTACATTCGATTGATTACAGCTTCGCTGCCAATTCTACGCCTTGGCGAATAACCCGCTTAGCGTCCACTTCCCCCGCAACATCGGCGCCACCAATTACATGAACATTGCTCCCTTGATCAGCAAGTTTTTCAGATAACTCTTCAACAGATGTTTGCCCTGTACACAGCACAATATGATCTACAGGTAATAAACGAGATTGCCCCTCAACGGTAATATGTAATCCATCATCATCAATTTTGTCGTAGCTAACTCCACCGAGTAACTCAACACCACGTTTTTCAAGAGTGCGTCGATGGATCCAGCCCGTTGTTCTACCCGGACCTTTACCAACCTTGCCTGGTTTGCGCTGCATTAACCACACTTGACGAGGGCTAATGTAATCATCATGAGGTAATAAGCCACCTTCATTTTGAAGGGATTGATCGATCCCCCACTCTTCAAGCCATTGAGATAAATCTTGATTTTCTGGCTCTGTTAACATGGTTGAGACATCAACCCCAATGCCACCAGCACCAATAACAGCTACTTTATTACCAAGTTGCACTTTATCTCTGATCAACGTTTGATAATCGATAACCTTTGGATTATCAACACCAGGTATGGCTGGAATACGAGGTTTTACACCCGTAGCCACAATCACTTCATCATAGTTAATTAAATCTAGCTCTGTTACTGTAAACCCAAGCCTTACATTAACGCCTGTTTGTTCAAGTCGACGGGTAAAATAGCGAATGGTTTCTTTAAACTCTTCTTTACCCGGAATTTGCATCGCTAAATTAAATTGTCCGCCTACGTGATCATTTTTCTCAAACAAATCGACACTGAATCCCCGCTCAGCAGCAGCGACCGCACATGCCATACCAGCAGGACCGGCTCCAACAATCGCTACTTTTCGATTATGCGCTGTTAGTGTTAATACCAGTTCGGTCTCATAGCAGGCTTGAGGATTTACCAAGCAACTGGCACGTTTACCTACAAAAGCATGATCCAAGCACGCCTGATTACAACCAATACAGGTATTTATGTCATCAGCGCGATCTTGCTCTGCTTTGTTTACAAATTCAGGATCGGCAAGAAACGGCCTTGCCATCGATACCATATCAGCTTGTCCTGACGAGAGAATATCTTCAGCAACCTGTGGAGTGTTGATACGATTACAGGTCACTAAAGGAATAGAGACTTCATTTTTAAGCTTTTCTGTTACCCATGCAAATGCCGCCCTTGGGACTTGCGTTGCAATGGTTGGAATACGTGCTTCATGCCAACCAATACCTGTATTTAAAATAGTAACACCCGCTTTTTCAAGTGCTTTTGCTAACATCACTACTTCTTCATGGGTACTGCCTTGCTCGACTAAATCAAGCATAGAAAGGCGGAAGATAATAATAAAATCACGCCCTACTCGTGCGCGTACCGCTTTTACAATTTCAAGCGGGAAACGAATACGGTTTTCATAACTTCCGCCCCAGTCATCATAACGGCAATTAGAACGCTTACAGATAAACTGATTAATTAAATAGCCCTCAGATCCCATTAGCTCGACGCCATCGTAACCGGCTTCTCTTGCAAGCTCGGCACTTTTCGCAAACGCATCGATAGTTTTCAATATTTGACGCTCTGACATTTTACTTGGCGTAAATTTAGAGATTGGTGAGCGAATAGCCGATGCACTTACAGCAAAAGGTGACATGGCATAACGCCCAGCATGAAGCAATTGCAGGGCTATTTTTCCACCTTCTTGATGAACAGCATCGGTAATGGTTTTATGAGCACGTGCTGCACGTGATGAGCTAAATTCCGCACTGAAAGGATGAAGCCTGCCACGAAAATTAGGAGAGAAACCGCCTGTTACAATTAGCCCAACCCCACCACGAGCGCGAGCTGCATAAAAAGCAGCTAACTTTTTAAAACCGTCCCGTGATTCTTCTAGCCCAGTATGCATTGAGCCCATTAACACACGATTTCGTAGGGTAGTGAAACCAAGATCCAATGGCGCTAACAAATGAGGATATGCTTTATTGTCCATGGCTTTTGCTTCTCTTTATTATTATGGTCTGACCAGTATATTAATCTCACACCACCATTTCAAACATTTGTTTACATAAAATTAACAATATCACATTTCTTATGATTTATCGACCTTATTATCACCCCAATTTATTAAGGTTTCCCTTTAGATATAAAGACGTAATGGTAAAAGTACTGAAATTACAAGATGAGTGCGCTAGGATATGCCATAAGAATCACTATAGAGATCATTCATGAAAGCCATATTCAAAGGGATTGGAACGTTTTTCCAAGCGATCTGGAAGCTGATCAATTTCACCCGCAAGTTTGTTCTTAACCTCATTTTCTTAGTTATCGTCGGAGCGATCTTTTTTGCTCTAAGCAGTGACGATGATAGCGTTAATAAACCTGATGCATCTGCGCTTGTACTTGATTTATCAGGTCCAATCGTTGAACAGAAGAATTATGACAACCCATTAGATAGCGTTGTCAGTGATGTAATGGGTCAACCACCAGTTAAACAAAATGTACTGTTCGATATCGTTGAAGCCATTCGTACTGCTGCAACTGATAATTCAATTACAGGTCTTGTTTTAAACCTGAAAAACATGCCTGAAACCAGCTTGACTAAACTGCGTTATATCGCCAAAGCCATCCAAGAATTCAAAGCCTCTGGCAAACCCGTTTATGCTTACGGCGGTCACTACAGTCAAAGCCAATACTACCTAGCCAGTTATGCCGACAAAATTTTCATGTCACCTGACGGTGGAGTGATGTTAACAGGCTACGGCACTTATACTCTTTACTATAAGTCGCTCTTAGAAAAGTTAGATGTGACGACTCACGTATTCCGTGTTGGTACTTACAAATCCTTTGTTGAACCCTACATTCGTGACGGCATGTCAGCAGCAGCAAAAGAAGCAAACACCGTTTGGCTCGATCAATTATGGGCTGCTTATACTTCTGATGTTGCGAAAAACCGCAATATTGATTCAGCAACACTAACCCCTGAAATGGATAATTTCATTGAGCAATTAACGGCAGTAAAAGGTGACTTTGCCCAATTAAGCAAAAAAATGGGATTGGTCGATGAATTAGTGACGCGTCCACAATTGAGCCAAATCTTAATTAAAGCCTTTGGTGATAATGGTGAGCATGGCTTCAAACAAATCAGCTACTATGATTACTTATCTATGCTCGTTGATGACCAAGCGCCATCTAAAAACAAAGTCGCCGTCGTTGTCGCAAGTGGTGCTATCGTTGATGGTAAAAGCAGTCAAGGCACTGCAGGTGGCGATACTATTGCTGGATTACTACGCAAAGCCCGTTTTGATAAAGATGTAAAATCGGTGATCTTACGTGTTGATAGCCCAGGAGGTAGCGCATTTGCATCTGAAGTGATCCGCGACGAAGTAGACGCATTAAAAGAAGCCGGTAAACCAGTTGTTGTATCAATGTCGAGTGTCGCTGCATCTGGTGGTTACTGGATCTCATCTAGTGCAGATAAAATCATTGCTCAACCAACCACAATCACAGGCTCGATTGGTATCTTTGCGATTCTCACCACATTTGAGAAAAGCTTAGAGAAACTTGGTGTTTACAGCGATGGCGTAGGGACAACCCCATTTGCTGGTGTCGGTGTCACTCGTGCACTGACAGAAGATATCGGTAAAGTGTTCCAAATGGGTGTCGATAATGGCTATCAACGCTTTATTGGACTCGTTAGTAAATACCGTCATATGTCATTAGAGCAAGCCGATAAGATTGCTCAAGGTCGTGTATGGACAGGTAAAGATGCCAAAGAGCGTGGCTTAGTCGATGAATTAGGCGATTTTGATACCGCAATCACTGAAGCTGTCGCTTTAGCGAAAGTGGATAATTATCAACTCGTTTGGATGCAACAGCCACTATCGCCTATCCAACAATTCTTTAAAGAAATGTCAGGTGAAGTCAAAGCACAAGTGGTTGCAATGGTACTTGGCGATACCCCGAATGCATTAGCACCAGTGACAAAAGTTGCTAAGGATCTAACCTCTTTAAGTAACTTTAACGATCCAAATGGTCGTTACGCATTCTGTTTAAACTGCAGTACCGTTAACTAACCTTCTAGTCCAACACTGATATTGATAAAGCCCAACTTTTATGTTGGGCTTTTTATTTACGTATCATTTATAAGTTATTAACACTATAAATAACAATAAAATAAGCACACTTCACTGAGATCACATTTCAAAACAATAAATCAAACCACCAAAAAGGGTTAACTCGCATCTTCATGCAGTTTAAGTATAATGCGCACACCAACCGTTAACTCTGTGCTGAAAAATGGAAAGAAAACATATTTATATCGCCTACACTGGCGGCACCATTGGTATGCAAAAATCTGATCATGGATATATTCCTGTTGCTGGCTTTATGCAAAAGCAGTTAGAGAGCATGCCTGAATTCCATCGCCCAGAAATGCCTGAGTTCACTATTCATGAATACGCTCCATTAATCGATTCATCGGATATGACACCAGCGGATTGGCAACGCATTGCTGACGATATTAAAGATAACTACGACAAGTATGATGGATTCGTGATCCTACATGGTACTGATACCATGGCATACACAGCGTCAGCGTTATCTTTTATGTTCGAGAATTTAGATAAACCCGTGATTGTGACAGGCTCACAAATCCCACTGGTTGAACTTCGCTCTGATGGCCAAAGTAACCTGCTTAATGCACTCCATATTGCAGCGAACTACCCAATTAATGAAGTGACAGTATTCTTTAATAACCAATTGATCCGTGGTAACCGCAGTACCAAAGCACATGCCGATGGTTTCGGTGCGTTTATTTCACCTAATCTTCCGCCATTACTTGAAGCGGGCATTAACATTACGGTTAATAACGTCACTGAATTAAACAAAAAGCCAGAGGGTAAATTTAAAGTACACAATATTACGCCTCAACCTATTGGCGTGATCACCATGTACCCAGGGATCTCACCAGAAGTGATCCGTAATACATTACGTCAGCCCGTTAATGCAATGATCTTACTCACCTTTGGCGTGGGTAATGCCCCACAAAACAAAGAGTTATTAGAGCAATTAAAAGAAGCATCGGATCGTGGCGTGATTGTAATGAACCTGACGCAATGTCTATCAGGTAAAGTGAATATGGGTGGTTACGCCACAGGCTGTGCGCTGGCAGATGCTGGTGTATTAAGTGGTTATGATATGACACCAGAAGCCGCTCTAGCGAAGTTACACTTCTTATTAAGCCAAGATTTACCGTTAGAGACAATGCGTACGTTAATGCAGCAAGATCTCCGTGGTGAATTAACTCACTAAGCCATGTTTTTAAATAAAAAAGAGCCGTTGCGGCTCTTTTTTATTTCCATCAATTCTCAGAATAAAGACACCATTATTCCAAGATTTTCTAACCGAACTACACTTACAGCTAATATCATTGACTGTTCATGGGTTAGAAACGATTATGATTTTACATGGTGCATCCATTTCACCCTTTGTTCGAAAAATCATGCTAGCGCTAAATTACAAAGGGATACGCTATGAACTTCAGCCCCTCAACCCTTTCTTAGAAAAAGAGCTTGCTCATAAACGTCATCCAATGGGGAAAGTGCCAGTACTAGAACATGATGATATAACCGTTATCGATTCAACCGTGATTGCCCACTATCTTGATGATACATTCCCAGTCCCTCCGTTGTACCCAGGAGACGCCAAGCAACGAGCACAAATTCGCTGGTTTGAGGCCTATGCCAGTACCCGAGTCACTTCACTCATTGGTGGTGTTTTGTTTTATCAAAAAATTTTACGGGCAAAAATGCAGGATAAGCCCTGTGATGACGAAGCCGTTGAACAGTGCATTCACCACCACCTGCCTAATGTCTTAAATTATTTAGAAGAGCAGTTACCCGAAATCGATTATGTCGGAGATCATTTCTCAATGGCTGAGATTAGCTTATGGAGTATTTTCCGTTGCGGTTGGATGGCAGGGCTAAGGCTACAACCTCATTACCCTATCCTACATAGCTATTTACAGCGAATAGAACAAGAACCTTGGATTGCGAACTTTGTCGCAGAAGAAGATCATCAACTACAAAGTTTTTATTGTGAAGCGATGATCTTACCTAACCAACATGACAATGTTTAGCTTACAGATCGTCGTGCTCAAAACGTGCAATATCAGACGATGGCGCTAGTTCATCACCTTGTGTCGTTACAAATTCTCGTTTGAACTCAGCTTTGGTCTTAAATTTTATTTCTCCACCAGCAGCAACCGTCATATGCTGCGCTTCCGTATTGTATCGAGATTGGTACAGCATCACAGCCTGCATTGCAGAGTCTCGCTGAGCCGAAGTTAATGGCGTACCATCAGGCCATTTACCTGTTTCTACAGCAAATGACATTCGCTCATAGACTTCTGGTGTCATTGCTGCCAATAATTTAGACACATCCATTATTTCATCCTTCTGTTAACTTCCACACACAACATCAATGCATTGCTGTAGCTTATAAAACACGTAATCTCAGTCAATGCGATACTGTAAAACTGTAATAACGATCACATCTTGATAGTTTTATCTAAATAAATTCAACATATTAACGAGCGAGCGTCGATAACAACAAAATACACAGTTACTATTTACTACTACAAGTAACCCATGGATTGGATCACTTATGACGCATTCTTTATTCAGTACTCAACGTCGAAACAGAGTAATGCCCAAAGGGTTACCTCTCACGTTCAAAATGCTTACCGGGCTCAGTGTGGGTCTATTACTATCCGGTTGTTTTGAAAGACACCGAACCACAGATAGCCTGTGCGAAAGCTACCCTGATATTTGTACAGAGCTAAACGTCAATGATGGTCAATGCAGGATCCAACGCACAGCACTGATCTGGCAACGGTACGATGTACTTAAAAATCCTACCGTTCAAGAAAAATTTAAAGAATTAAAAGATACGCAAAATTACATTTTCTGCTTAGAGTACGCTGCACGTATCGAGCCAACAGAGCTCAAAGAGCGTAAAACCATTCGTATGAATGCACTCTATGACAGCTACAACAATGTCACTAGATTAAACAACGAGCTTGCTTCCTCCAATGATCCTGAAATCATTTACTATCGCTGGAGTCAAGGTGATATGAATGCACAAGCTCAATTTCTCAACCTTGAAGGAAAACCTGAACTAGAAACACCTGACCTACAGCTTGCTCTAGCTAGCTACTACATCAGCAAAGATAAAGATAAAACTTATCAACTCCTGCACCATGCACTATCTTTGTATAAGAAAAACGAAGTCGTGAACCAGGAAATTATTAAGTCACTCGCAACCTTATCTCAACAGAAAGAAAAACTACAAGAAGCCTATATTTGGGTATTAATAGCTAATGACATGAATATGCCTGTCGCAAAATCCCAAAAGATCGCTAACTTATTTTCATTAACAGAAGATGAACAGAATAGATTAAATAAAAAAGCTGCACATATTATAGAAAATTTAAGAAATGGTAATTACAAGCAAAATATGGTTAATTAAAAATTAATTGTAAAAATCAAATAATCCTATAATTAATAAAATATAACAGTTAACTATTAAATTTATTTAATATATTAAAGTAAAAACCACACATTTATTTTAGTGACGGAAAACCTTTATATATTACCGTCACTCATACGTTTTATTGATCAGCAAAAATCAAAGAAACAGAGTTAACGCAGTAACGCTCCCCTGTTGTTTTTGGTCCGTCCGTAAAAACATGCCCCAAATGACTATCACAATGCTTACAGCGAATTTCTATGCGATTCATACCATGACTATTATCTTCAAGGTAAGTAATGCAATCATCATTGATAGGTGCATCAAAACTAGGCCAACCACAGCCTGAGTCATATTTATTAGCCGAAGAGAACAACGGGGTATCACAACAGATACATGAATAAATACCCGTTTTATGATTATGAAGGAGTGTGCCACTAAAAGGAGGTTCGGTTGCTTGCTGCCGACAGACCTGATAAGCCTCTGCTGATAATTTCTCTTGCCAGTATGCGTCAGATTTATTTTTCATGGCACCTTTCCTTCTTTCCCTCAATATTATTTTGCAAAATATATTTTTTATTTATAGAGACTGTAACACATAACACCACTTTAAAATTTCACAGTTTTAAAAAAACGGTCTAATGTAATTCTCGGCAGTATTAAGTATGAGAATTTATAGCGGTGTTAAATTAAACAACATTTGTATGATTTACCGTCGTTGTAGTCGAAATGTAAATAAAATCCGATCTTTTTTTTGACTTTAAGCAATTTAAACGATTTTTTTGCTTGCAGGGTCACGTAGGATTATGTAATTTTACTACCAGTTATCTTTCATTAGAAATTAAGTTGTGGAGCAACTGTAATGACAATTAAAGTAGGTATTAACGGTTTCGGCCGTATCGGTCGTTTTGTTTTCCGTGCAGCGCAAGAGCGCAACGACATTGAAGTTGTTGGTATCAACGACCTTATCGATGTTGACTACATGGCATACATGCTTAAGTACGATTCAACTCACGGCCGTTTCAACGGTACTGTTGAAGTTGAAGGCGGTAACCTAATCGTTAACGGTAAAACTGTTCGCGTAACTGCTGAGCGTAACCCAGAAGATCTTAAGTGGGATGCAATCAACGTTGACGTTGTAGCTGAAGCAACTGGTCTTTTCCTAACTGACGAGACTGCTCGTAAGCACATCACTGCTGGTGCTAAGAAAGTTGTTCTTACTGGTCCTTCAAAAGACGCAACTCCAATGTTCGTAATGGGTGTTAACCAAGACACTTACGCTGGTCAAGACATCGTTTCTAACGCTTCTTGTACTACTAACTGTCTAGCGCCTATCGCTAAAGTTCTTAACGACAAGTTCGGTATCGAATCTGGTCTTATGACTACAGTTCACGCAACTACAGCTACTCAGAAGACTGTTGACGGTCCTTCTGCTAAAGACTGGCGTGGCGGTCGTGGTGCTTCTCAGAACATCATCCCATCATCAACTGGTGCAGCTAAAGCTGTAGGTGTTGTTCTTCCTGAGCTAAACGGCAAACTAACTGGTATGGCTTTCCGCGTACCAACTGCTAACGTTTCTGTAGTTGACCTAACTGTTAACCTTAAGAACGGCGCATCTTACGAAGCTATCTGTGCAGCAATGAAAGAAGCTTCTGAAGGCGAACTAAAAGGCGTTCTAGGTTACACTGAAGATCAAGTTGTTTCTCAAGACTTCATCGGCGAAACTCAAACTTCAGTATTCGATGCTAAAGCTGGTATCGCTCTAACTGATAACTTCGTTAAAGTTGTATCTTGGTACGACAACGAAATCGGTTACTCAAACAAAGTTCTAGACCTAATCGCTCACATCTCTAAGTAATGTAAGCATTAGCTAGCTTTCTTTGAAAGCCAATAAAAAGGCGGCGCATTAAGCGGCGCCTTTTTTGTATCTAAAACACTGTATTTAAGTTTAAGAAAATTTCGATGCTAATCATCGAGTTAATTTAGATGCGCTAAACAACAAAAAGCGTATGATAGTAACAGTTTAAATGCTCTTCTTGGTAAATCTTCACAACTTTAACAAATAAGTTTTCATACCTTTTGATATTTTAGAAATAAAAATAAGTACCTATCCTTTTATCTTCCAATCACCATAGCTAAACGAATAGGCACTTTGAATTTTAAACATTTAAGGAACGAAGATGAATTTACGTCAACTTTCTACTGTTAACGCATTGTCTGATCATGTCACGGTATGTGAATACCAAGGGATTAATATTATTCGGGTTATTCACCCACTAGCAGAAGCTGGTATTTCACTTCATGGCGGCCACTTAATTTGGTTTAAGCCTACCGATGAAAAAGATCTTATTTGGTTAAGTGAAAACGCTATCTTTGATCCAGCCAAAGCGATCCGAGGGGGGATTCCTGTTTGCTGGCCTTGGTTTGGTCAAGCAGGTACACCATCTCATGGCTTCGCGCGTACATCTCAATGGACACTACTTGAACATCGTGAAAATGAACATGGTGTAATTGTAAGTCTACAACTTGAAGATAATGACGATACACGTGCAATTTGGCCATATAAGTTCAACAACGTGCTAACCTTTGAAATCGGTCGAGAACTGAAAGTAAGCCTAACGTCAACCAACACAGATAGCCAACCTTGGTCTTACAGTGGTGCTCTTCACACCTACTTTGATATTGCTGACATTAACAATGTAGAAATTACAGGAATGGGACCAAGCTTCCTTGATAGCACCCAGCAAGGAAAAGCATGCAATGGTGATGATGTACTGACATTCTCTGGTGAAACCGATCGCGTATACAACCAACCAGAAGCAACCATTACGATTAATGATAAAAACAATCAACGTAATATTTTAGTGACTAATGAAGGTAACAATGCTGCTGTGATTTGGAATCCGTGGCAAGAGTTATCAATCAACATGGCTGATATGGCAGATAACAGTTTTGAAACCATGGTTTGTGTGGAATCTACTATCCATACGCCGAGTATTGAACTAGCACCAGGTCAGTCGCATACATTAGCGACTACAGTAGCTACCAAGTAATCACTTCTTAAGCCACGAGTTACTGTTGAGCTCGTGGCTTATGCATACATTTTTGCTGTTGCTTCAATTAATACCCAGCCATTGCCATCAGGATCGTTAAAAGTGGCAAATTTCCCCCCCACTAAATTAACAATACTCGACAATAACACCCCTCTTTGTTTTAGCTCATTATAAGTTGATTGAATATCATCAGTCTGAACAACCAATCCTTGTACTGTTCCTGCTTCCATCCCCCCAAATGGCATCACTAAGCTGATCGTTGTTTCTGCACCTCTTGGCGCTAACTGCAACCAACGTTTGTGATTGTTCGTGCTATGATCACGGATCAACTCAAACCCAAGTGCATCACGATAAAACTTCAAGGCTTGGTTTTGATCTGATACCGGAATCGAAACAGTATCGACACGCGAAATTGTCATGGAAGCACCTACCTATCCAATTTTGATAATGACCTTATTTCAGCTTATGACAGTCTAGAAATTTCGCTCAAAAAAAAACGGCATGACTCAAAACCACAAATTTTTTCTCAATAATGGTTCTCAAATCGCGATATTTTCAAAAAAGACAAATAA
>NZ_SSMG01000446.1 GCF_009873615.1 Photobacterium lucens | reverse complement strand
TTAGTACACTGATACCATAGTATTAAAAAGACTTAAGTTAGAAGATTAAGGACAACATCAATGAATAATTTTGCTCTTGAAGCGTTACTGAATGAGTTTCTCTCTCCTCACTTGATCAAAGATTATTGTCCTAATGGGTTGCAAGTTGAAGGTAAAACGGAAGTAAAAAAAATTATTACTGGAGTAACGGCTTGTCAGGCACTCATTGATCGTGCAATTGAAGAAAAGGCAGATGCGTTATTAGTACATCATGGCTTTTTCTGGAAAGGCGAGCCAGCTGAAATTCGCGGCATGAAGTATCGTCGTATTAAAGCCTTAATTGAAAATGGTATTAATCTATATGCTTACCATTTACCGCTAGATGTGCATACTCAAGTAGGTAATAACGTTCAGTTAGCACAACGTTTAGGGTTAGACATTACTGGCGGTTTGGAGCAAGGTAACCCACGTTCAGTTGCGATTTATGGTGAGTTAGAACAAGCTATTTCAGGTGAAGATTTTGCGGCAAGAATTGCGATGGCATTGCAGCGCGAGCCATTACATATTGCACCAGTGCAACCACAATTGATCAAGAAAGTAGGGTGGTGTACGGGCGGCGGTCAAGATTACATTGAGTTAGCAGCACAACAAGGGTGTGACGCGTTCATTTCTGGTGAAGTTTCAGAAAGAACCACTCACACAGCACGTGAATTGGGTATTCATTATTTCGCGGCAGGACACCATGCAACAGAGCGTTATGGTGTTAAAGCATTGGGCGAGTGGTTAGCGCAAGAGCATAGCTTCGATGTTACCTTTATTGATATTGATAATCCGGTTTAATCGAATCTGTTGTTTAGATAACAAAAAGGTTGAGCTTTTGGCTCAACCTTTTTATTTGCGTGGTTTAAGTGTTTACTCACGTTCGTGAAGAGGCTTAAATTCACGCTGTGTTTTACCAGTATATAGCTGACGAGGACGACCAATACGGTTTGTTGGATCACTGTGCATTTCATTCCAATGCGCAATCCAACCGATGGTACGTGACATCGCAAAAATTACGGTAAACATCGATACAGGAATACCGATTGCTTTTAAGATAATACCTGAGTAGAAATCTACATTCGGGTATAGTTTCTTGCTAATGAAGTATTCATCAGATAGAGCAATACGCTCAAGCTCCATAGCTACATCAAGTAGTGGATCTTGAATTTTAAGCTCTTCAAGTACTTCATGACATGCTTCACGCATAACGGTTGCACGAGGGTCATAGTTTTTGTAAACGCGGTGACCAAAGCCCATTAGACGGAATGGATCATCTTTATCTTTTGCACGTTCAACGAATTCAGGAATGTTTTCAACACTACCGATTTCTTCAAGCATCTTCAGACAAGCTTCGTTTGCACCACCATGAGCAGGTCCCCAAAGTGACGCAATACCTGCTGCAATACAAGCAAATGGGTTAGCACCAGAAGAACCAGCAAGACGTACTGTAGACGTCGATGCATTCTGCTCATGATCAGCGTGCAGGGTGAAAATCTTATCCATTGCACGTGCAACAACTGGGCTTACTTCGTATTCTTCACAAGGTGTTGCGAACATCATGTGAAGGAAGTTTTCTGCGTAATCAAGGTCGTTACGTGGATAAATAAACGGTTGACCAATGTTATATTTATGGCACATAGCCGCAAGCGTTGGCATTTTAGATAAAAGTCTAAAAGCAGCAATCTCACGGTGAGTATCATTGTTGATATCCAGAGAATCGTGATAGAACGCAGATAAAGCACCTACAACACCACACATTACAGCCATCGGGTGAGCATCTCGGCGGAAGCCATGGAAGAAGCTTGCAATTTGCTCGTGTACCATCGTATGACGTGTAACAGTTGTTCTAAACTGCTCATATTCAGCTCGGGTAGGGACCTCACCGTATAACAATACATAACAAACTTCTAAGTAGTCTGCGTGATTGGCTAATTGATCAATAGGGAAACCGCGATGTAGCAGAATTCCTTTCTCGCCATCAATGTATGTAATTTGAGATTCACACGAGGCTGTTGCGAGAAAACCTGGATCAAATGTAAAAAAACCGTTTGCGCCAAGTTTACGCACATCAATTACATCTTGGCCTTCAGAGCCCCCGATAATCGGCAGTTCGATAGGTGCTTTCCCTTCAATATGAAGAGTAGCTTTCTTATCTGCCATAACAATCTCCTTTGCTATTTTTATAATCCTAATCCAATACGGATGTGCATTTGTTGTACCGCTAGGTGAATCCTTTGTCAATTTTTGTGCTTCTTTGTGTGCGCTTGTTAATAAGTTTTATCAAAAAAGTATTATTTTGTGAGAATCGTGTTTGACATCATGTAACTGAGTTTGTTTTTGAATGTTACGGGGCGTATAGTGATGATAGGTCTCTGGTTATACTACCGCCAGGATTTTACATCCAAGATGTCAATCAGTTATGAGAATTAGGTAATGACGTTATAAACGTCTGCTCAACATAATAATAACCTAATATTGAATTTTTGTTTGCGCTTGTTTGCTGGCTTGTACGTATATCTCAGAGAGTTTAAATAAAAATAAATTGCTTCAATGGAGCTGAGTGGGCAAACCGTGAAAGTAAATAAGCCAAGACCTGTTAATCTCGACCTGCAAACCATACGCTTCCCGCTAACTGCGATAGCGTCAATCCTACACCGCGTTTCAGGCGTGATTACATTCGTATCCCTTGCCATCTTGCTATGGCTGCTAAACCTATCTTTATCTTCCCCTGAAGGATTCACTGCTGCTGCCAATATTACAGATGGCTTTTTTGTGAAATTTGTTCTGTGGGGCGTACTGACAGCATTGTTTTATCACATTGTGTTAGGTGTTCGTCACTTGTTGATGGATTTAGGTTATTTCGAAGAAATGGAAACAGGCATTGCAAGTGCCAAAGTGAGCTTTGCAATTGTCGCTGTACTAGCAGTATTTGCAGGAGGCTTAGTATGGTAACTAACGTATCTTCCGTCGGCCGTAATGGTATTCACGATTTTATATTGATCCGAGCTACAGCGATCATTCTTACCCTTTACACCGTATATATGGTCGGTTTCTTTGCGTTTGGTCCTGAGTTAACGTTTGAAACCTGGAGTGCATTTTTTAGCCAAATCAGTACCAAAGTTTTTACCATGTTAGCTTTAGTTTCGATCCTCGTGCATGCATGGATTGGGTTATGGCAAGTGCTAACAGACTATATTAAACCTGCTGTTTTAAGAGTGGGATTACAGTTTGTTGTCGTAGCGGTTCTTTTTGTCTACCTGTTTGCAGGTTTCTTTATTGTGTGGGGTGCGTAAGTGAGCATTGCAGTTCGTGAATTTGATGCCGTGGTTATCGGCGCTGGTGGTGCGGGTATGCGTGCCGCATTACAAATATCTGAGCAAGGTCTAAAGTGTGCTTTGTTATCAAAAGTGTTCCCTACGCGCTCACATACTGTATCTGCTCAAGGCGGTATTACTGTTGCACTAGGTAACTCACATCCAGATAACTGGCAGTGGCATATGTACGATACCGTCAAAGGCTCTGATTACATTGGTGATCAAAATGCCATTGAATACATGTGTCAGAATGGCCCTAAGTCAGTTATTGAATTAGAAAAAATGGGGTTGCCGTTTTCACGTTTTGATAACGGTACCATTTATCAACGCCCATTTGGTGGTCAGTCTAAAGAATTTGGTGGTGAGCAGGCAGCACGTACAGCCGCTGCCGCTGACCGGACAGGCCATGCCTTACTTCATACGCTTTATCAGCAAAATATTAAGCATCAAACGACGATTTTTTCTGAGTGGTATGCATTAGATTTAGTGAAAAACCAAGACGGTGCGATCCTAGGCTGTACTGCTCTGTGTATGGAAACAGGCGAGATTTGCTACTTCAAATCTAAAGCAACGATTCTTGCAACTGGTGGTGCAGGTCGTATTTACGCATCAACAACAAATGCACACATCAACACTGGTGATGGTGTTGGTATGGCACTTCGTGCTGGTGTACCAATGCAAGATATGGAAATGTGGCAGTTCCACCCAACCGGTATTGCTGGCGCTGGTGTACTGGTGACAGAAGGTTGTCGTGGTGAAGGTGGTTACCTTCTTAATAAAGATGGTGAACGCTTTATGGAGCGTTACGCGCCGAATGCGAAAGACTTAGCCGGTCGTGACGTGGTTGCACGTTCCATGATGGTTGAGATCCGCGAAGGACGCGGTTGTGATGGTCCGTGGGGCCCACATATTAAGCTTAAACTTGATCACCTCGGTAAAGATGTTCTGGAATCACGTCTACCGGGTATCTGTGAGCTCTCTCGTACCTTTGCTCATATTGACCCAGTAAAAGAGCCAATCCCAGTTATTCCTACTTGTCACTACATGATGGGTGGGGTACCAACGCAGGTTTCAGGTCAGGCACTTAAACAAAATGCGTCTGGCGCTGATGAAGAAGTACAAGGCCTATTTGCCTGTGGTGAAATTGCTTCTGTATCGGTACATGGTGCAAACCGTCTAGGTGGTAATTCACTGCTTGATTTAGTGGTATTTGGTCGTGCGACAGGTTTACATCTTGGTGAAACGTTAGCGGCACAAGCGGAAGCTCGTCCTGCAACAGATTCTGATATTGAAGCATCGCTTGCTCGAGTTAACCGTTGGAATAGCACTCAGAAGGGTGAAGATCCAGTTCAAATTCGTAAAGATCTACAAACGTGTATGCAAAACAACTTCTCGGTATTCCGTGAAGGTGATGCGATGGCGACAGGTTTGACTGAGCTGAAAGAAATCCGTGAGCGTCTGAAAACAGCACGCTTAGATGACACCTCTTCAGAATTTAATACTCAACGTATTGAATGTTTAGAGCTTGAAAACTTAATGGAAACAGCAATGGCAACGGCTATCGCGGCAAATTACCGTACAGAAAGTCGTGGTGCCCATGCGCGTTTCGACTTCCCTGAGCGTGACGATGAAAATTGGTTATGTCACTCTATTTACAACCCTGAGACTGAATCTATGTCGAAGCGTGATGTAAATATGTCACCTGTTCATCGTGAAGCTTTCCCACCGAAAGCGCGTACATACTAAGGGGAGGTTATTAAGATGAAACTCAATTTCTCAATTTATCGCTATAACCCGGATGTGGACAATGCACCACACATGAAAGGTTATACGCTTGAAGTGCCAGAAGGCTCTGACATGATGGTGCTTGATGCACTTATCTTGTTAAAAGAGCAAGATCCAACATTAGCTTTCCGTCGCTCATGTCGAGAAGGGGTATGTGGCTCTGATGGTATCAACATGAATGGTAAAAACGGCCTCGCTTGTATTACGCCATTATCAGCTTTAACGGGAAGTAGCACGATTGTTATTCGCCCATTACCGGGCTTGCCTGTGATCCGTGATTTGATCATCGACATGGAGCAGTTCTACAGTAATTATGCGAAAGTGAAACCTTTCTTAATCGACGATGGTGCAGTGCCTCCTGCGCGTGAAAATCTTCAAGCACCTGAAGATCGTGCACATTTAGACGGCTTGTACGAATGTATTATGTGTGCATGTTGTTCAACATCTTGTCCATCATTCTGGTGGAATCCTGATAAATTTATTGGTCCTGCAGGGTTATTGGCAGCCTATCGTTGGTTAATTGATAGTCGTGATACTGCGACAGATGAACGATTATCAAATCTTGATGATGCATTTAGTGTTTTTCGTTGCCATGGCATAATGAACTGTGTAAATGTTTGTCCTAAAGGGCTAAATCCAACAAAAGCGATTGGTCACATTAAATCTATGCTGCTTAAACGCGCAGTCTAAAAATATAATATCGATATGCCGGTGATACTGACTCAATGATTGAGTATGGCAAGCCGGCCTTAAGGCCCGAATGATATAATCGGTGCAAATGGCGATAACTAGTGGTTAAGGGAAAATAATGCAGAACGGCGTTATGAAGGCATGGCTTGAGTCTTCACATTTAGCTGGCGCCAATGCGACTTACGTAGAAGATCTCTACGAGTTGTATCTTAGCGACCCAGAATTAGTTGACGAACAATGGCGTGATATTTTCGTTGAATTACCAGCCGTCAATGAGACAGCAGTAGAACAACCGCATTCACGTGTTCGTGATTATTTCCGACGTCTAGCGAAAGAAACCAACTTTTTAAGTGCTACCGTCAGTGATCCAGATGTAGATGCAAAACAAGTAAAGGTATTGCAACTTATTAATGCGTACCGTTTCCGTGGACATCAAAATGCAAGACTTGATCCGTTAGGTTTATGGCAGCGTGATTTAGTGCCGGATCTTGATCCTGCATTTCATAGTCTGACTGAAGAAGATTTTGATGAAACATTCAATGTAGGTTCATTCGCTGTTGGTCAAGAGACCATGAAGTTGTCTGAAATCTATGCTGCACTGAAACGCACATATTGTGGTTCGATTGGTGCAGAATACATGCATATTACTGATACAGAAGAAAAGCGTTGGATTCAGCAACGCCTTGAATCAGTAATGGGGCATGGGTCTTTCTCGCAAGATGAACAGCTCACTTTTCTTGATGAATTAACAGCCGCAGAGGGGCTTGAGCGTTACTTAGGCGCTAAGTTCCCAGGTGCGAAGCGTTTCTCACTTGAAGGTGGTGATGCACTGATCCCTATGATGAAAGAGCTTATTCGTCATGCGGGATCACAAGGTGTACGTGAAGTTGTTATCGGTATGGCTCACCGTGGTCGTCTTAACATGTTAGTTAATGTGTTAGGTAAAAAGCCACAGGATCTATTTGATGAGTTTGCTGGTAAGCATGGCGAAAGCTGGGGTACCGGTGATGTTAAATATCACCAAGGTTTCTCTGCCGATTTCGCAACACCTGGCGGCGATGTTCACCTTGCTCTTGCCTTTAACCCATCTCACCTTGAAATTGTTAACCCAGTAGTCGTGGGTTCAGTTCGTGCTCGACAAGATCGCTTAGGTGACGAATCAGGTTCAAAAGTATTACCAATTACTATCCATGGTGACTCAGCGGTTGCGGGGCAAGGTGTTGTTGCTGAAACCTTTAACATGTCGCAAGCACGTGGTTACCGAGTTGGTGGTACGGTTCGCATCGTAGTGAATAACCAAGTTGGTTTTACCACGTCGAATCCAAGTGATACTCGCTCTACAGAATACTGTACTGATATCGCTAAGATGGTACAGGCTCCAATCTTCCACGTGAATGCTGATGATCCTGAAGCTGTGGCTTTTGTTACACGTCTTGCGTTTGACTTCCGTAATGAGTTCAAGCGCGATGTGGTCATTGACTTAGTTTGTTATCGTCGTCATGGTCACAACGAAGCTGATGAGCCAAATGCGACTCAGCCGTTGATGTATCAGAAAATCAAAAAGCATCCTACACCACGTAAGATCTATGCAGATTTCTTAACTGATGCTGGCGTGTTTGGCTTAGATACTGCTACCAGCCTTGTGAATGAATATCGCGATGCGCTTGATCGCGGCGAGTGTGTGGTAAAAGAATGGCGTCCAATGAATCTGCATACAGTCGACTGGGCTCCATACTTAGGGCACGACTGGACAGTTGAATGGGATAGCAAATTCTCAGAAGAACGTCTTAAAGAGCTAGGCTCTCGTCTTTGCCAATATCCTGAAAGTCATAAATTACAAAGCCGTGTGCAAAAGCTGTATAACGATCGCTTAGCTATGATTGCAGGTGAAAAACTGTTTGATTGGGGCATGGCCGAAACGCTAGCTTACGCAACACTGGTAGATGAAGGCAGTCGTATTCGTATTACTGGTCAGGATTCTGGTCGTGGTACTTTCTTCCACCGCCATTCTGTACTTCATAATCAAGATGATGCCAGTACTTATGTACCTCTTGCTCATATTCATAATGGTCAAGGCCCATTCCAAGTGTTCGATTCCGTACTATCGGAAGAAGCGGTATTGGCATTTGAATATGGTTATGCAACGGCAGAGCCAGGTGGTTTAACCATTTGGGAAGCGCAATTTGGTGATTTTGCCAACGGTGCTCAAGTTGTGATTGATCAGTTCATCAGTTCTGGTGAGCAAAAATGGGGTCGTATGTGTGGTTTAACCATGCTGTTACCTCATGGCTATGAAGGTCAAGGCCCTGAGCACTCATCGGCACGTTTAGAGCGTTACCTACAATTGTGTGCTGAGCAAAACATGCAAGTAGTTGTGCCATCAACGCCAGCTCAGGTTTACCACATGATCCGTCGTCAGGTGATTCGCCCGATGCGTCGTCCATTGATTGTGATGTCACCAAAGTCACTGCTTCGTCATCCGTTATGTACGTCGACATTGGATGAACTCGCTAACGGTACTTTCTTACCTGCGATTGGCGAAGTTGATGACTTGATCCCAAGTAAAGTTAAACGTGTTGTGTTCTGTTCAGGTAAAGTTTATTACGATTTACTTGAGCAACGTCGGAAAGACGAGCAAGACGATGTGGCTATTGTTCGTATTGAGCAGTTGTACCCATTCCCGAAAGAAGACGTTGAAGCTGCTATTGCTGAGTATCAACACGTGACTGATTTTGTATGGTGTCAAGAAGAGCCTCAAAACCAAGGTGCGTGGTATTCAAGCCAACATAATTTCTATTCAGCATTGCCAGCAGGCGCGCGTTTAAGTTATGCAGGTCGACCAGCATCAGCCTCACCGGCGGTAGGTTACATGTCGGTGCACTTGAAACAACAAAAAGCACTTGTCGAAGATGCTTTAACTATTGCTCCAAAAGAGCAAAATAATAATTAGAACTGGAACAAAAAGGACAAAACCGATATGACAATCGAAATTCTGGTTCCCGACCTCCCGGAATCTGTTGCTGACGCAACCGTTGCCACTTGGCACAAACAACCTGGCGATGCCGTATCTCGTGATGAGGTACTGGTTGATATCGAAACGGATAAAGTAGTATTAGAAGTTCCAGCTCCTGAAGATGGTATTTTAGAAGCTATCTTTGAAGATGAAGGTACAACAGTTCTTACTAAGCAGTTGATTGGTAAGATTAAAGCAGGTGCTGTTGCCGGTGAGCCTACGCAAGATGTCCCAACTGAAGCAGAAGCATCACCAAATAAACGAAATACAGCATCGCTAACTGAAGAAACAAGTGAAGCACTAAGCCCTGCTGTTCGTCGTCTTTTAGGTGAACACGGCATTGAAGCAAGTGCGGTGAAAGGTTCAGGTGTTGGCGGACGTATTACGCGTGAAGATGTTGAAGCGTACTTGAAAACAAAATCAGCACCAGAGCCAGTACAAGCACCAGCAGTTGAAGCACCATTAGCGCATCGTAGCGAAAAACGTGTGCCTATGACACGTCTACGTAAGCGTGTAGCTGAGCGTCTACTTGAAGCGAAAAACAGTACAGCGATGCTGACCACGTTTAACGAAGTGAACATGAAGCCAATCATGGATCTGCGTAAGCAATACAAAGATATCTTCGAAGAGCGTCATGGTATTCGTCTTGGCTTTATGTCTTTCTACGTGAAAGCTGTGGTTGAAGCGCTGAAACGTTACCCTGAAGTGAATGCATCTATTGATGGTGACGACATTGTTTACCACAACTTCTTCGATGTCAGCATTGCTGTCTCAACACCACGTGGCTTAGTAACTCCTGTGCTACGTGATTGTGATAAGTTGAGCTTAGCTGAAATTGAGAAAGGAATTCGAGATCTTGCCATTAAAGGTCGTGATGGAAAGCTAACGGTTGATGATTTAACGGGTGGTAACTTTACTATCACTAATGGTGGTGTATTTGGTTCACTGATGTCGACACCAATTATCAACCCACCACAATCAGCCATTCTAGGTATGCATAAGATCCAAGACCGTCCAATGGCGGTTAATGGTCAAGTTGAAATCTTACCTATGATGTACCTTGCATTGTCTTACGATCACCGTTTGGTTGATGGTCGTGAATCGGTGGGCTACTTGGTAACGATTAAAGAGTTGCTTGAAGATCCTACACGTCTACTACTAGACGTATAATTTGGCATATAGGCTGAATAAATGCTCATTATTCAGCCTATTACTGACTTTTGGTCTAAAATTGCCAAACATAATGACGAAGAGGTTCCCAAGAGTGCCTCGTATGGATATAACAAGTCCCAAAGGGATAATAAAACGGATAGAACATCATGAATTTGCACGAATATCAGGCAAAACAGCTATTCGCTGAATATGGTTTACCGGTACCAGAAGGTTACGCATGTGATACGCCTCAGCAAGCTGCTGAAGCTGCCGGTAAAATTGGCGGTACTAAGTGGGTGGTGAAATGTCAGGTTCACGCTGGTGGTCGCGGTAAAGCGGGCGGTGTGGAATTACATGAGACCAAAGATGGCATTAAGCAATTTGCACAAAACTGGTTAGGTAAGAACCTTGTGACTTACCAAACAGATGCAAATGGTCAACCAGTCACTAAAATTCTTGTTGAAGAAGCATCAAATATTGCCAATGAATTGTACTTAGGTGCAGTTGTTGATCGCGGCTCTCGACGTATTGTTTTCATGGCATCGACTGAAGGTGGTATGGAAATTGAGAAAGTTGCCGAAGAAACCCCAGAATTAATTCATAAAGCAGCTATCGATCCATTGGTTGGTCCTCAACCATATCAAGGTCGTGAGCTTGCATTCAAACTTGGTCTTAAAGGCGACCAAATCAAGCAATTTACCAAGATCTTTATGGGCTTAGGTAAAATGTTTGCTGATTACGATTTAGCACTGCTTGAAATAAACCCACTAGTTATCACGGGCGATAACAACCTTCTGTGTCTAGACGGTAAAATTAACATCGATTCAAATGCGATGTACCGTCAGCCAAAACTGCGTGAAATGCACGATCCGTCACAAGAAGATGAGCGTGAAGCGCATGCCGCACAGTGGGAGCTTAACTATGTTGCACTAGACGGAAACATTGGCTGTATGGTTAATGGTGCTGGTCTTGCAATGGGTACAATGGATATTGTTAACCTACACGGTGGTCAGCCTGCAAACTTCCTTGATGTAGGTGGCGGTGCAACCAAAGAGCGTGTAACTGAAGCGTTCAAAATTATCCTTTCTGATAGCAATGTGAAAGCCGTACTAGTAAACATCTTTGGTGGTATCGTACGTTGTGATCTTATTGCAGATGGCATTATCGGTGCGATTGCAGAAGTTGGCGTTAAAGTACCTGTTGTTGTTCGTCTTGAAGGTAACAATGCAGAAGTAGGCGCGGCTAAGCTTGCAGATAGTGGTCTTAATATTATTGCTGCGACTTCGCTAACAGAAGCAGCGGAAAAAGTAGTTGCTGCAGCGGAGGGTAAATAATGTCAGTTTTAATTAATAAAGATACCAAAGTGATTTGTCAGGGTTTTACTGGCGGTCAAGGTACATTCCACTCTGAGCAGGCAATTGCTTACGGTACTCAAATGGTAGGCGGTGTATCTCCGGGGAAAGGTGGTACAACACATCTAGGTCTTCCTGTATTTAATACGGTACGTGAAGCGGTTGAAGCAACGGGAGCTACAGCTACCGTTATTTATGTACCTGCGCCATTCTGTAAAGATGCAATCTTAGAAGCGATTGATGCGGGTATCGAGCTTATCGTAACTATTACAGAAGGCATTCCAACGCTGGATATGCTGGATGTGAAAGTGCGTCTTGATGAAGCTGGCGTTCGTATGATCGGTCCTAACTGTCCGGGTGTTATTACACCTGATGAGTGTAAGATCGGTATCATGCCTGGTCATATTCACAAAGCAGGTAAAGTAGGTATTGTATCGCGTTCAGGTACATTGACTTACGAAGCGGTTAAGCAAACCACTGACGAAGGCTTTGGTCAGTCAACGTGTGTTGGTATTGGTGGTGATCCAATTCCAGGTTCTAACTTCATCGATATTCTTGAGATGTTTGAAAAAGATCCAGCGACAGAAGCAATCGTAATGATTGGTGAAATCGGTGGTACTGCTGAAGAAGAAGCGGCAGCTTACATCAAAGAAAATGTGACGAAACCTGTTGTTTCTTACATTGCAGGTGTTACGGCGCCTCCTGGTAAGCGTATGGGTCACGCTGGTGCGATTATTTCTGGCGGTAAAGGTACGGCTGAAGATAAGTTTGCAGCACTTGAAGAGGCGGGCGTTAAAACAGTGAAAAGCTTAGCAGATATCGGTAAAGCGTTACGTGAAGTAACAAACTGGTAAGTTAGCTAGAAAATAAAAACCGCTCATTTGAGCGGTTTTTTTATGTCTATACAAGCGTTGTTAGTTTAACGCTCAGCACGTTTTAACTGGCTTAACATGAACATTGCAGCAGCAGAGACAACCACTGAAGGGCCTGCTGGTGTATCGTAATGCCATGACATTGCAAGACCTAAGCATACTGCAATAGCGCCAAGTATAGAGGCAAGTATTGCCATTGATTCAGGGCTACGTGCAAAACGACGAGCAGTTGCTGCTGGGATGATCAGTAATGACGTGATGATCAATGCTCCTACAAACTTCATTGCGACAGCGATAACCATACCTACCATTAGCATCAGTATTAAACGCATTAAATCAACATTAACACCTTCAACTTGTGCCATTTCTTCACTGATAGTCATCGATAGTAATGGGCGCCATAGGAAAATAAGTAGTCCTAGCACAACGGCGCCACCGCAATAAATCCAAAGAATATCGGTGGTTGTTACAGCCAGTAAGTCGCCAAATAAGTACGCCATTAAATCAATGCGTACATTATCTAAAAAGCTAACAGCCACTAAGCCGAGCGAAAGGGCACTGTGGGCTAGAATACCTAGCAAAGTATCCGTGGCGACATAACGCTGTTTTTGCAGTGTCACTAAGATCACAGCAAGCACTAAACAGCAGATCACTAGTGCTAGGTTCAAGTTGATATTAAATAAGAAACCTAATGCGATACCTAATAATGAAGCATGCGATAGGGTATCACCAAAATAGGCCATTTTGCGCCATACAACGAATGAGCCTAATGGACCTGCTAAAATAGCAATACCAATACCAGCAATAAGGGCAGGCAGAAGAAACTCAATCATGCTTTTGTATCCTGATGGTTGTTACAGCAGCCTTGAGGTTTGCCTGAGGCATCGTGCTGGTGGTTATGTTGGTGTTCATAAAGAGCCAATTGTTCAGTCGAGGTATGACCGAATAACGCAATATATTTGGGATGGTTTGTTACGCTTAATGGGCTACCTGAACAACAGATGTGATGTTGCAGACAAATCACTTTATCTGTTTTTGCCATCACAAGGTGCAGATCGTGAGAAACCATTAAAATTGCACAGTTAAGCATATCGCGTAATTGTTGAATTAAACGGTAAAGCTCAAGTTGACCTGTTACATCAACACCTTGAACAGGTTCATCAAGTACTAATAAATCAGGTTTTTGTAGTAGTGCACGTGCAAGTAGGACACGTTGCATTTCACCACCAGATAAACCGTGCATATCGCTATCTAGTAAGCGACTACCGTTTACCATTTCAAGGGCTTCAATACGCTGCTCTTTACTATAACGCCCAGCTAAACGCATGAAACGATCAACAGACAATGGCAGCGTATCATTTAAACGTAGCTTTTGAGGTACGTAGCCAATACGGATCCCTTTTTTACGAACCACTTTTCCTTTTGTTGGTTTACTAAGTCCCGTAATAACTTTTACAAGGGTGGATTTACCTGCGCCATTTGGGCCGATTAAGGTAGTAATTTCACCACGTTCTAATTTAAGCGAAATGTTATCTAAAACATCACGTTCACCAAATGAAACAGTGACAGATTGTAGTTCGACTAGGGTTGTCATAAAGGGAGCTGTCTTAAATAGGCTTTGCAAAAGGTGTAATGTTATAATATAACATTACCTGATTTGTTATATTGTAACATTATCCAACTTGTTAGGGAATATACCGTTAAGGCGTAAAACTGTATTGACGGTATCATAGTGCAATTAAAATAATTAGGACAAAACATGCAGCGTATTACATCATTAGCTTGTGCAGCAGCATTAATGTTATCAAGTTCAGCTATGGCAAAAGAATTCAATGTAGTTACCACCATAAAGCCACTTAATTTGATTGTAAGTGAGTTAGTTCAAGGTGCTGCAACCAGTGAGGCGATTTTGCCGCCTGGTGTTTCTCCACATGATTATGCGTTGCGTCCGTCTGATGTGAAAAAATTGAATAATGCAGATCTTGTGATTTGGGTTGGACCACAGTTAGAAACCTTCTTAACCAAACTTATGGCGGATAACCCAAATAGTTTTGCCTTAACTCAGCAAGCTGGCATTCATTTCTTAAACTATGCTAGCGAAGAGAAAGATGAAGCTCATCATGGCGACCATGACCATGACCATGACCATGACCATGATGCTCATGATGAACATGCAGGACATCATCATAACCATTCAGGTCTAAATCCACACTTCTGGATGGGGCCAAAACAGACAATTGAAGCTGCAAATGTGATCACAGAGGCACTGATTAAACATGATCCATTGCATAAAAAGGTATATCTCGCTAACCTTTCAACGTTTACCTCAGAAGTTAACCAGGCCGTAAATGAGCTGAATACGGAATTAAAGCCACTTTCAGGTAAAGGTTATTATGTTTTTCATGATGGCTATGGTTATTTTGAACACCAATTTGGTTTGAATAACCTTGGACATTTCACGGTTGAACCTGACCGTCGACCTGGCGCAAAAACCTTAATTACAATCCGTAAATCGTTACAGGATAAGCAAGCCTACTGTGTGTTTAGTGAGCCACAATTCTCACCAGCAGTAGTCGATAGTGTTACAGAAGGGACTGGGGTAAAAATAGGGACTCTTGACCCGATGGCTACCAACGTCAAAGAGGGCAAGGGAGGATACGTCCGATTTATTAAGGAACTCGGACAAAGTTTTGCCAAGTGTTTAAAGTAGATAATGAAATTATATAAAGCGGTAGCAACTTCGATTAAAGGGTTACCGCGTCAGCACAAAATTGCGTTAGTTTCCACTTCTGTGCTTATGATGGCTGCCATAATGTGGCAGCCAGCTAAGCAATCAGTTACTTTTTCAACATCCACACCTAAGCGTGTTGATGTTGAATTACCTGCTAAATTGGATTTGCTATCTGAGCAAGATAGCGAACCATTAGGCGTTTCTCTCGATCAGAACGATCCTGAATTCCAAGCCCCTAAAGATGAAATTGAGCAACAGCTTGTAGAAGCAAAAGCGGAGGTTGAGCATAAACACCGTGTTGCTTCTGGTGAAACGCTTGGGATCATCTTCTCTCAATATGGTTTACCTATTTCTGATATGTACCGCCTCATTGATGCTAATAAATCCGTTCAGCATCTACGTGTTGGGCAAACATTGGAATGGGAAGTCGATGATGATGGTAAGTTAACCGAACTTAAAATTATTCGAAGTAAGAAAGAAACCGATACTTTCACTTTGTCGAAGAAAGGCTACGTGTATAAAGAAATCATCCAAAAGGGTGATATTAAGCCGGTCATGTTAACTGGTCGTGTCGATGGTAGCTTTTATAATTCAGCTCGTGCTGCTGGATTGACGCCGACTCAAATTCAAACCTTGGTTAAGGCGCTGCAATGGAAATTTAACCTTGGTCGAGAAGCCCATAAAGGCGATCGCTTTGCTGTTGGACTTGATCGTGAGTTCATTGATGGTAAAGCTGTGAGCAAAGGGGAAATCAATGCGTTTTATTACAAGTCAGGCAATGGCAAAAATAACTTTTTTATCGTTCGTGGCGATGACGATCAATTCTATGATGATGATGCACACAGTCTAAACCGCTCATTCCGTCGTATTCCAACGGCGAAGCGCTACCGTATTAGTTCATCATTTAACCCTAACCGTTTACACCCAATTACGGGGCGTCGTTCACCACACAATGGTACGGACTTTGCGGTACCTGTTGGTACAACGGTATTGGCTGCAGGTGATGGTGTGGTTGTGAAGTCGCGTTATCACCCATTAGCGGGTAACTATATTGTGGTGAAACACGGTCGTGAATATATGACACGATACCTCCACCTTAGTAAGCGTGAAGTGAAAGTTGGCGATAAAGTGAAAATGGGTCAACGTATTGCTAAAAGTGGTAATACAGGCCGTTCAACAGGCCCTCACTTACACTACGAATTACTAAAAAATGGTCGTCCGGTAAATGCGATGAAAGTACCATTGCCGCAGGCCGATCCTTTATACGGTAAAGAGCGAAGCAACTTCATGAAGCAAGTTAGCTTCTATAAGAAGAAATTTAAAGATGTCATGGCGAGCTAATGACTATGATTAATAAAAAGCGCACTTAGGTGCGCTTTTTTTGTGTGGCTTTTTCACCATGATGGAAAGTAAGTATGAAAACCAGAGACAGATAGCTTGTCTGCGTTTTGAAAGTAAAATATTAAAAGGGTATTAAGGCTTATTTATTTATATCTTGACTGTATTTAATTCTGGTTGGTGGATGTTTTTTGCTCTAAAGAGATAAAAAAATAATTTTTTTGATTTAAGACAAGACAGAAATTATATCAAGCGGTAAACTCTCTAATCACAAATGCTAATAATTCGTATTAAGGTAGCGATTTACTATGAAGCTGTCAGAGATGTCATGCGGAAACTGCGGGACGGTCATTAATATGTCTGCGTTACCAGCAGCAACACGAAAAAAATTAATGGTTATGGGATTACTTCCTCGTACCGAGATCACCGTCGTTCGTTTGGCTCCTTTAGGCGATCCGCTTCAAGTACGCGTTCGTGGTGTTGATATCGCTTTACGTAAGCAAATTGCAGAAAATATCGAGGTTGAGGCGCTGTAATGCAATACAATATTCTTACTGTTGGTAACCCAAACAGTGGTAAAACGACCCTATTTAATGGCTTAACAGGTGCCAAACAGCAAGTGGGTAACTGGGCTGGTGTAACAGTTGAGAAGAAAACAGGTCGCTACCAACATAACGGTGATGATTTCTCTCTGACCGATCTTCCTGGTATATATAACCTTGATAGTGCAAATGATGCTAACAGTCTTGATGAAGCCATTGCTTCGCGTGCGATTTTAACCACACCTGCAGATGTAATTATTAACGTTGTTGATGCATCGAGCTTAGAGCGTAGCTTATACATGACTCTACAGCTACGTGAGTTAGGCCGTCCAATGGTTGTCGTGCTTAATAAAATGGACGTGCTTAAACGCCAGCGCCAAGTGTTAGATATTAAGGCACTTGAAAAAGCGCTGGGTTGTCCTGTTTTAGCATTATCAGCTAATAACATGGAGCGTATTGCTGAGTTTAAAACTAAGCTGCATAAAATGTTAACGCAAGGTGTTGTGGTTAACGAGTTTGAGCTCGATTATGGTCAAGATTTTGAGCAAGTGGTGAGTCAATTAGCACCGTTATTTAAACATAACGATAAGCTAAACGCTCGTGCGCAAGGTATTCGTGTATTAGAAAACGATACTTTAGTGATCAATACACTATCTGATGAAGATAAAGCAACGGCATGTGGTTTACGTGCAGATTTATTGAATACGGTTGATCCTGATATTCAAGTAGCGGATGTGCGTTACACTTTCTTGCATCAGTTATGTCAAAAAGTGCGTCGTCAAGAAGGCCGTTTAAGTAATAGCCTGACAGATAAAATCGACCGTGTATTACTGAACCGCTTTGTTGGTATCCCATTTTTCTTCTTAGTAATGTACGTGATGTTTATGTTTGCGATAAACATCGGTAGTGCATTTATCGATTTCTTTGATATCAGCTTTGGGGCGCTATTAGTTGATGGTGGTCACCATCTATTAGATGATCACTTGCCGGTATGGCTAGTAACGATCATTGCCAATGGTATCGGTGGTGGTATCCAAACTGTCGCAACCTTCATTCCTGTGATTGCATGTTTGTACCTGTTCCTTGCGGTATTAGAGAGTTCAGGTTACATGGCGCGTGCTGCATTTGTTCTTGATAAAGTGATGCAGAAAGTAGGTTTACCTGGTAAAGCATTTGTTCCCCTAGTGCTTGGCTTTGGTTGTAACGTACCTGCGATCATGGCAACACGTACCCTAGAGCAAGAGCGTGAGCGTAAACTTGCGGCGGCAATGGCACCGTTTATGTCATGTGGTGCACGTTTACCGGTATATGCACTGTTTGCAGCAGCGTTCTTCCCTGAAAATGGTCAGAACGTGGTATTTGCACTTTACCTATTAGGTATTGTTGCGGCTGTACTTACTGGTCTTATTTTACGTTCAACCCTTTATCCTGGCTCTAGCGATAGCTTTATCATGGAAATGCCAAACTACGAATTACCAACTATTCGTAATGTTGTGATCAAAACGTGGCAAAAGCTAAAGCGCTTTGTATTTGGTGCTGGTAAAACCATTGTTGTTGTTGTTGCGGTATTAAGTTTCTTTAACTCATTAGGTACTGATGGTTCATTCGGTAACGAAGATACGTCTAACTCTGTGCTATCTAAAGCGTCACAAGTAGTCACGCCTGTGCTTGAGCCTATTGGTGTGAAAGCAGATAACTGGCCAGCAACAGTCGGTATCATTACGGGTATTTTCGCAAAAGAAGCCGTTGTAGGTACGCTAAACAGCTTATACGCACCAGCAACAGATGACAGCAATGAAGAATACAACCTTGTTGCTAGCTTAAAAGAAGCGGTTGAATCGGTTGGTGATAACCTAGCAGCATTAAGCTTTAGCGATCCACTGGGTATCGAAGTTGGTGATTTAGAAGATAAACAAGCGGTTGCTGAAGAGCAGGGTGTTAACGAATCTGTCTACGGTAACATTCAAGCGCACTTCGTAAGTGGTGCAGCAGCAATGGCATACTTGATTTTCATTCTGCTTTACACGCCATGTGCAGCGGCAATGGGTGCTTATGTTCGTGAGTTTGGTCAGAAGTTTGCTCTGTTTATTGCAGGCTGGACTATGCTAATGGCTTACTCATTTGCCACTTGGTTCTACCAAATTGCTCACTTTGTTGATCATCCTGCAACGAGTGCATTTTGGATTGGTTTCTTCATCTTGATTAATGGCGGTATCTTCTTGTTATTGAAACGAGAAGGGAAAAAGCAAACTAACCTTGAAGGTCTATTAATAGAATGATCTTACAGCAGCTAAAACAATATATTGAACAACATGGACGTGTGAGTCGTAAGCAGCTTTCGCAACACTTCGGAATGTCAGAAGACGGGGTTGAAGCTATGCTTGATGTTTGGATCCGCAAAGGTTCTGTTGGACGAGAATTGGTTGGCTGCGATAGCACAGATTGTTGTCAACCCGCCAAAGAGGTTTGGTATCGTTGTCTTGCTGATAACGAGCTTTCAATTACGGTGATGCGATAATCACATCATGAAATAAAATAAAGGCAGCTTATTATGAGCTGCCTTTTTGTTTATCTATGCTGTTATACCGAAGCCACTTCAAATTACTTTGGTATAAGCCTATTAACTGATTGCGCTAAAGCCTTCAATTTGACCTAGCTCTGCACGTAACTCCTCTGCTAATGCCGCTTGTAATTCATCATTACGTTGGGTGCCATCAGTGTTACCCCAAATTGGACCTGGCCATGCAATATCATTACTAAAGCGTGCAATGTGGTGTAAATGCAGTTGTGGGACTAAATTACCTAATGCACCAACATTAATTTTTTCGGCTTGGTAATCATTTTCTAGCAAAGTTGCAACTGCACTGGATTCGCGCATTAATTGAAACTGATCTTGTTCTGGTAGGTGGTGGATCTCGCGCAGTTCGTCAACACGAGGAACAAGGATAATCCACGGGCCTAAAGCTTCTTTTGATAGTAAAACACGAGAAAGAGGAAAGTCACCAAGCACTGTCGTATCAGATTCTAGACGAGGATGAAGAGTGAAATGCATGTAATTATTCCTTAAAGGTACATTATGGCTCACAAGCCAGAGCAATAGTTATCATAGTATGCTTAATTTCAGTGTATTGGTATTATCCTTAACGTATTCTCTGACTTTTTGTTAATGACACGAATTTATTGTGAGGCTATGTATGGCAAGCGAATATCAGTTTGTACTCGATTATTGGTTTGGCGAACTCGATGGCGAAGTGACAAAAGAAAATAAACACTCGCTTTGGTTTTTAGGCGGCGATGAGGTTGATGCTTATATCAAAGCGCATTTTCAATCGTGGGTAAGTAAAGCGGGTAAAGGTGAGTTGAATCATTGGTGTGAAACAGCGAAAGGACGTTTAGCATTAATCATCTTATTAGATCAATTTAGCCGTAATATTTACCGAGGCTTAAGTGCAGCGTTTCGTTACGATTCATTAGCTTTAGCACTATGTAAACGTGGCTTAGCGTTAAATCAAGATATGGAATTAACAGCCATTGAGCGTGTGTTCTTCTATTTACCATTAGAGCATGCTGAAGATTTAGAAGATCAAGAAGAGAGTGTGTTCCGTTTTAAGCAATTAACAGAATGTACTTCAGCTGAAAATAGTGAGCTTTTTGACGGCTTTTATAACTATGCCAAAAGCCATTTTGAGGTGATCAAACAGTTTGGTCGTTTTCCTTATCGCAATGCAGTACAAGGACGCTTATCAACGCAAGGCGAATTGGCTTGGCTTAACGACGGTGGTCAGCGATTCGGGCAATAATTTTAGTTGTGTTATTTAATCGTCAGATATAAAAAAGCCTTCCATTTGGAAGGCTTTTCAATTTTAAGAGGAATGTAAATTACATACGCTCTAGTGTTTCGATACCAAGAAGATCTAGACCTTGCTTGATAGTCTTCGCTGTTAGCATTGCAAGCTTCAAGCGGCTTTGCTTGGTTGCTTCGTCAGCGTTAAGAATTGGGCATGCTTCGTAGAAGCTAGAGAACATACCTGCAAGTTCGAATAGGTAAGTACACATTAGGTGTGGCTGACCTTCACGCGCTACAGATTGAACAGCTTCTTCGAATTGAAGTAGTTTAGACAGTAGTGCTTGCTCTTTCTCGTCAGTGATAACGATAGGTTGAGTAAGATCTGCTAGCTCAACGTTCGCACGCTTGAAGATAGACGCTACACGTGTGTATGCGTACTGCATGTATGGTGCAGTGTTACCTTCAAATGCCAACATGTTGTCCCAATCGAAGATGTAGTCTGTAGTACGGTGCTTAGACAGATCAGAGTACTTAACTGCAGCCATAGCAACAGTTTGTGCAATGTTTGCTTTCTCTTCAGCACTTAGTTCAGGGTTCTTCTCTTCGATTAGCTTGTTAGCACGCTCTTCTGCTTCATCAAGTAGATCAGCCAGACGAACTGTACCACCGGCACGCGTCTTAAATGGACGACCGTCTTTACCTAGCATCATACCGAATGCGTGGTGCTCTAGAGATACGCTCTCTGGTACGTAACCTGCTTTACGTACGATTTCCCAAGCCATCATTAGGTGTTGGTGCTGACGTGAGTCGATGAAGTAAAGTACGCGATCTGCATGTAGTTGCTCGTAACGGTACTTAGCACAAGCGATGTCGGTAGTTGTGTATAGGTAACCGCCGTCACGCTTCTGGATGATCACACCCATAGGCTCACCGTCTTTGTTTTTGTACTCGTCTAGGTAAACAACTGTTGCACCGTCGCTTTCTACTGCTAGACCTTTTTCTTTAAGATCTGCAACAACGCCAGGTAGCATGTTGTTGTACATAGATTCGCCCATTACGTTGTCATCAGTTAGTGACACGTTTAGACGATCGTAGTTGCGTTGGTTCTGCTTTAGTGTGATTTCAACAAGTTGCTTCCACTTCTCTAGGCAGTACTCGTCACCACTTTGTAGACGAACAACGAAGTTACGCGCAGTTTCACCGAACTCTGCATCTTCATCGTAAAGCACTTTAGATTCACGGTAGAAGCCTTCAAGATCGCTAATATTCATCGATACGTCAGCGCCTTCTTGCTCTTTACGCTGCATGTTAGCGATAAGCATACCGAACTGAGTACCCCAGTCTCCAAGGTGGTTAGCACGGATAACATTGTGGCCTAGGAATTCAAGAGTACGAACAACGGCATCACCGATGATAGTTGAACGTAGGTGACCTACGTGCATTTCTTTAGCAACGTTTGGCGCTGAGTAGTCAACAACGATGTTTTGTGCCGCTTCTGTGTTCACACCTAAACGCTCATCGTTAAGTGCTTCTTCACCACGCTCTGCTAACCATGCTTTGTTTAAGAAAATGTTGATAAAGCCTGGGCCTGCGATTTCAACTTTCTCTGCAATACCGTCAAGGTCTAAGCAGTCGATAACTTTTTGTGCGAATTCGCGTGGATTAGTACCTAGCTTCTTTGCTACGCCCATAACACCGTTCGCTTGGTAATCACCAAACTGAGCTTTAGCTGATTGGCGAACTGCTGCAGGGCTGCCTGCAGGTGCGCCAGCGGCTTCTAGAGCCTGAGATACTTTATCGTTAATAAGTGCTTGAATGTTCACACGCTGATCCTTACATCATTTGTAAAGCCAATTATTAATAAGAGGCAAAAATGCCTACGTATTACAAGATCACCGTCAAAAATAATCACGAAATAAAACAAGTTGATCACAAAAGTTAATCAAGTAATTAACGTGAGTATTTTTGACGGGGTCGCGAATATCTAAATATGCACCGAAGTCTTGAATACGCAGCAGGTATTGTCCTAATAATACCCACACATAGAGGTACTTTGGCAACTGGAAAAACCTATTGTTTACGTTTTTTTTTAAACTTTTTTTGTTATGGGTAAATAATGTGTAACGCGTTATTGTATTGGGAATGGAGTGCGTTAAATTCCTGTTT
>NZ_SSMG01000445.1 GCF_009873615.1 Photobacterium lucens | reverse complement strand
CAATATTGCTATATAAAGAGCAACTGTGAGTTTATCGTTTAACTCCTTTCTGATTAAAGATCATTTCTTACTTTCTACATTTCAAATAAACACTTTGAAACAAAATAATGTAATCAAGCTCATGATATTTATGAATCAAATTGATTATGATTATCTAACATTGAAGGCGTTATTTTGCTTTAAATAAGAATGCTTATTTATAAGCTGTTACATTTTAAATGAAACTCAGTAGTTAGGAAAAATAATGAAGTACAGAAAAACTGAAAAGTGGGATGACTTAGAAAATAGTAAAAACCTACTTTTTTTGCTCAGCTATTTGATGAGTTGTTTTTTGATTTCTCTCTCGATACTTATAAACCGTCGTCAATGAACACGAGTTTGTTGTGTGAAGAGGCATTGGAAGTAATCGATGAGATCCAAAAAGGAAATATAAAAGCACCTAATTTGCAACATGTTATCGATGAACTATGTGAAAACTTATCAAGAGATAAGGTTGCACAAGCTCTATTGTCTATTAAGTTAAAACAAATTAATGCAACACTTCGTGATCCGAAGAAGACGGCCGAAGATAAGAAAATAGTAGTTGAATTAATACTTCGTCAAATTAATTTGAAGCGCTATAAAAAGAAAAACGAAGAACTACTCATTCAAGTAATTAAAGACAAAGTTGACTTTTCTTCAATCCGTTCATTAGCTAGAAGTTACGCAACAACACTATTAAATTTGGGTTTCAGTTCAGAATACATTGCAGAAACAACACAAAAGTTTTACCACTACGATAAAAACAGAATTCATGGCAACAGCGCAATTGAGGATTTTATAAAAATATTCTGCGATAAGCCAAAGCAATATCAAATAGTCTTCCGCTCAACTAAAGATGTTATTCTATACAAGGATTCTCTGAAAGCATTTGATATCAAATTAGTAAATGACTTGCACGACTTAGATATAGACCATAGCAAACATAAGTTTCCAAAGAGCGAGAATGAAGTATACATTTGCGTTTCGGAAATAAAGGCTAGAGACAATTTTTCTGCAAAAAATACCGCTGAAGATACTTTAGAAATGTTGAGTACTATGTTTGGTCTATTTCACCACAAACAACAACTCAGTTGGACGACAGATTGTTTGATTTGGAATGAAGCAGATAATGAAGTGAGTAGGTCTCGTATTCGAACGAACGCGATGCATAAATGTAGTGACCAAAAACCATCTAGAGCAGCAATAAAAGCCAATAGATTTTTATCGGAATTTGGTTTAGAGAAAAACTCATTTAGAGTGTTTACAAGAGCAGCAGAGCTTCATTCTCTCGCCTTAAGAAGCGATTCCAATGAGAATCAGATGCTAAACCTTTGGATCGCTCTTGAATCAATTATTCCAGCTTCTCATGACTCAAACATATCTAATATTGAACATATTGTTCAGAGTACTATGCCTTTCTTAAATTTAGGCTATTATCAAAGACTAGTTGCTCGCTTAACAAGCGATCTTTTTAATTGGAATAGTAATCAGACAAAGAAAGTTCTAAAAGATATCGAAGGGGATAATCAGGTAATAAAGGTAGCTAAATTATTATCCCTAGAAGATTATTCAGATAAGCGACAGGAGCTGAAAAACTCCTTTAAGGATTTTCACCTGCTATATGATCGTTTTGAGTATTTAGAGTTTATCTATGCAGATCCACAAAATATGGTCAAAGGTTTAAAAAACCATACTATTAGAGTGGGCTGGCAAATTAGAAGGATCTATCGTGCTCGTAACATGATAGTTCATAGTGGTATGACGCCGAGTTATATTGAGCTTCTTATTGAAAATGTCCATGACTATTTAGATCACATAATAGAAAAAATCATAACGCTAGTAAATGACTCCCAAAAAGTCTTGAGTATCGAACAGGCATTCAAATTAACTGATATGACATATAAGGCTTTAGAAGATACGTTATCGGACAAAAAGTTAAAGTTTAAATCAGAACTGATTGAACAAATGTATTTATCTTAAATCTAACAGATAATGATAAGTGTTGGACAAGCCCAAACCAACTTATATAAATATTTGAAATATAATGAAAGGTAATGTTGAAAACTAAACATAACATTACCTTCACTTTTCTTAATACCTACCAGCCTAAATAGAGCAAATTATCTAACACACTTCTATCCAAAACTTTGAGTTAATCATCTATGGCTAGCTTTAGGTCTACGTCTAAATGACTAATAGCTCATGGTCTGATGATTGAATAATATTGATTTGAAGATAGCCTTGAATACAGCTTACTAGTTTTATCTGAATAAAATTACGAAAATTAGACTGTACAACTTAAGGGCATAGGGAAGTATATGACATTAATACGTAAGGCTGACAAATGCGATGTAAGCAGAATATGGGAAATTAGAACGCAAGCAATCTTAAAAACATGTGTATCGCATTATTCTAATGAAGTTGTTTTTTCTTGGGCTAACTCGCCAATGCCTGACGACTTTGATGAGATACTACTTGGTCTCGGTGCCATTGTGCTAGAAGAACATGAATACATAGTAGGATTTGGGTTTGTAGATACTAAAAATGGCTCTCTGGAGTCTGTCTTTGTTGATCCAAGATTTACAGGAAGAGGTTTTGGGAAGAAAATTGCCAATAACCTGATACATAAAGCAAAAAAATCTGGTTTATATCATTTACAGTTGTCCTCTTCCCTAAATGCAATTAAGTTCTATGAAAGCATGGGGTTTGTAGCTGGTGAGAAAACGTCTTGGAAGCATCCATCTGGTTTTGAGTTAGCGTGCATTCCAATGACAAAAGTAATTTAGCAAATATTATCCACTAACAGTGCTAAATAGAATGTAGTAAGAATTGTCCACAAATAAGTTAGCCATTTAGCTAACTCATTTGTGATCATCAAGCGGCTTATAACCACTTTCTACCCTATCCCTACTCCCCCAACAGCTCTTTCCTGATAATCTCAGCACCTGCACTTAAGGCTTCCAATTTACCTTGTGCGATATCTTGTGCCAGTGGTGCCATACCGCAGTTGGTGCATGGATAGAGTTTATCTGCATCAACAAATTTCAGTGCTTTGCGTAAAGTGTTAGCCACTTCTTCGGGTGTTTCAATCTTATCGCTAGCAACATCAATCGCCCCGACCATGACTTTTTTACCACGGATCAATTCGAGTAAATCCATCGGTACATGGGAGTTATGGCATTCAAGCGAGATAATATCGATGTTCGATTGTTGTAGTTTCGGGAACGCTTCTTCGTATTGTCGCCATTCAGAGCCGAGGGTTTTCTTCCAATCGGTGTTGGCTTTAATGCCATAGCCATAACAAATGTGAACGGCGGTTTCGCATTTCAGCCCTTCTATGGCTCTTTCTAAACAAGCGATGCCCCATGCATTCACTTCATCAAAGAATACGTTAAACGCCGGCTCATCAAATTGAATAATGTCGACCCCTGCCGCTTCTAGCTCTTTCGCTTCTTCATTAAGGATTTTGGCAAATTCCCACGCCAGTTTTTCACGGCTTTGATAATGCGCATCATAAAGGGTATCAACCATGGTCATCGGCCCCGGCAATGCCCATTTAATAGGTTGTTTGGTTTGCTGACGGAGGTATTTTGCATCTTCGACAAACACCGATTTTTGGCGAGAAACAGGACCAACAACGGTAGGTACACTGGCATCGTAACGATCACGGATTTTAACGGTTTTGCGGGTTTCAAAATCGACGCCATTAAGGTGTTCAATAAAGGTAGTCACAAAATGTTGGCGAGTTTGTTCTCCGTCACTGACAATATCAATCCCTGCTTGTTGTTGATTTTGCAATGATAAACGTAGCGCATCTTGTTTACCTGCCGCTAGTGCATCCCCTTCTAGTTTCCACTCTGACCAAAGTTTTTCAGGCTCGGCAAGCCAATCTGGTTTCGGTAAACTTCCTGCTGTTGATGTTGGTAATAATGTTTTCATGATAGTTAACGTCCTATGTTGATATAAATGATGAAAGCAATGTTGATGTTAGCGAGTCACGAAATTCGCTGACCATTGCTCAAGCACGGTTTGGTATGGTTTGATAAAGTGCTGCTCGGCAAATTTGCCTTGTTCACCCGCCAACCTGCTGCGCTCTTCTCGGTCATACACGATTTTGGTCAGTGAATGATCGGGGCACTTTAGGTTGGGTTTATAGGACTTTCCAGCCACTGCGTTTGCGTTATAGATTTCTGGTCGATAGATCTTTTGGAATGTTTCCATGGTGCTGATGGTGCTTATCAGCTCAAGATTGGTGTAATCATTGAGTAAGTCACCAAAGAAGTAGAACGCCAAAGGAGCAACACTGTTTGCAGGCATAAAGTAACGTACCTGTAAGCCCATTTTTTGGAAGTATTGCTCGGTTAATGACGACTCATTGGGTTTATATTCCACGCCCAATACTGGGTGCTGATTTTCGGTGCGGAAATAGGTTTTGTTATCTGACACGCTTAAACAAATCACTGGTGTCTTTTTGAAATTCTCTTTATAGACAGCTGAGTTAACAAAACTTTGGAAGATTTTGCCATGCAGCTCGCCAAAGTTATCTGGAATACTAAACTGTGGCTTACCTTTATTATGGTTTTGTAGTAATACGCTGAAATCGTAATCACGCACATAAGAAGAAAAGTTATTACCGACAATCCCTTCAATACGCTGGTTGGTTTGATTATCAATAATGTAGGTTTTTAATACTTCGATGGATGGGAATGTTTGCCCCTGCCCTTCAATGTCGATATCTACCGAGACAATTTCAAGCTCAACAGAATAACGTTCACCTTGAGGGTTATCCCAGTTCGCCAAGGCATTAAAGCTGTTATTAATCATGTTTAATGCGTTACGTAGATTCTGTTGGCGACTTTCCCCTCGCGCTAAGTTCGCGAAATTGGTAGTAAGGCGTGTGTTGCTAGCGGGATGATAATTTTCATCAAGGCCCGTTTTATTAATTGTAAATGTGAAATCCTTTGTCATAGCGGCCTCTTCCTTTTAGCTGAAATAAGTGAATGCTGATGCGCTGTCTGTATTTAGTTATACGAAGAGGAGTTGATGAAAAAAAGTGGATTTCTTTCACATTCAACATGAGAAAAATTCAAGTTAATAGGTTTGAATTGTTACAAATTTGTAAGCTATAGTGCTCAGCCAATTTTGAATGGATGTATTTTTGTTCAATAACTTAACTAAGATTGCGATGAAGAAGTGAATGGAATGACTGAATTATTATTAATAATATATTGCGCATTACTTGGCAGTGGAGTGGGCTTTTTAGCGGGATTATTAGGTATTGGTGGCGGCTTAGTCATTGTGCCTATTTTGAGTATTATTTTACTCCACTTTGCGATTTTACCGTCTGATCAGGTGGTGATCGTCGCCATTGCCACTTCGTTAGCGTCTATCCTGTTTACGTCGACTTCTTCAGCAATTGCTCACCATAAAAACGGCAATGTGCCTTGGGATTTAGCCCCTTGGATCATGACGGGCGTTGCCCTTGGCGCTCTGATCAGTGGCTTTCTTGCCGCCTTGTTACCAGCCAATGTGGTACGCATAGTATTTGCTGTGAGTGTGGCATTGATTGCACTAAAGATGTTCTACAGCAGTACCCAAAAAGACAACGCCAAAACACGTAACATGCCAAACAATGTGGTGCTTACCTTTTTAACTACGATAACGGGCGGTTTGTCTGCGATGATTGGCATTGGTGGCGGCGCACTGTTAGTGCCTTTATTAACGTTCTTCTCGCTTGATATGAAAAAAGCCATTGGCTGTGCGTCGGCGTGTGGCATTGTGATTGCGCTGTTTGGCTCTATTGGTTATATCACTTCTGGTAGCAGTTATTTATCTATCAGTGATGGTTTCGCTGGCTTTGTGTATTTACCAGCGTTATTCGGTATTGTGTGTACCTCTTGGTTCACTGCTCCATTAGGTGCAAAAGCCACTCACCATTTACCTGTAACAACAATCAAAAAAATCTTCTCGGTTTTATTGTTAGCTATGGCGACCAATATGGCGATCAGCTAACAACGTTTCACAATTAAACAAATAACGATAAAGAAAGCGAACACTAATGTTCGCTTTTTTATCTTCATATACAGTGATATAGATACTTAATAGATCCTAAATGTATCGCAATATAAGGTGCCGTAGCCTACGTTGTAACATACCGCACTTTTCTGATTTGATGACTTGTTAGAGCCAATCACTTTCGTACTATAGTTGCCTAATGGTGCGATAGGTGTACCCGTTAATGGTAATTTGATTGGGTTAGTATCAAACTGCTTATCTTGATTTAGGTAACAATTGACTGCGTTATTTGTTGGATCGTATTTACACAAATCATCACGCCCATCGCCATCCACATCATTAAATTCGGTACCGCCTAAATCAAATATTTGGAATGGTAGATGAACTGAATAATCCTCAAGCTTATTGTCTTTATTAATATAAGAGCAATGGAAATAGTCATGATTACCAACAACGCGACAATAGTGCGGATGTTCGTAGGCCATTTTTAGTGAGAATCTTAAGTTGCTATAACCACCATCAACATAGCCTGTTTCCACGGTTTGCCATGTATTATCCTTTTTGTGCAAGTTACAGCGGAGATGCGTCCAAGTATACACCAATCGACAGTAATCTTCTTCACCATTCCCATCAATATCTAACCAAATACGAGAATTAGCCCAGCCGCTATCATCATCATTAAAATCACTAGAGTTACCTGTTAAGTCACTACATGTTGTTTGTGTTGATGATATTTGTCGGCATAAATTGCTTTTATGATTAGAAATATTTGTCCAATGACGGCTTGAATCATAGCCAGCATTCACATATTCCCCTTCTTGGTTAACGCTAAATGGTTTTTCAATGGTTGATAATGAGCACACTGGATGTGTCCAATTGTATTGGAGCCGACAGTAATCGGTTTTTCCATCACCATCACCATCGACAAAATCTTGCCCAGCTCCCCAACCATAATCAGGTAATACCACTGCAGTAGTTTGAAAGTGAAAGTTACCGAGATTTCGTAAACACGTAATGTATTTTTTATCACTATTGGCATCGGTATTAAAACCACAGTAACTTTGATTACCCAATCCATCCAGATCTACCCATTTGTGTGGATAATCATGGAGTGGAAATACCATGCTGTTACTTGTGGTTGTCTCTGACTTTTTAACAATTTTAGAAACGTGCATTAATGAACGAACATTTTCTAAATACTGATAAGCGTTTTTAGATTGTGCTTGCAAACAGGCTTGAGCATCTAATTCTTTTCGATTAACTGTGATGCTTCTTTTTACTATTCGAGGAACGCCACATAAATCAACATAGTTATGCCAAGGAAATTGTCGCCAAGCGTTGTGATCAATCGGAAAACCAGCAAATTGGTAAGCATCCCACGCAGGTGTGATATGTAAGTTCTCATATAAGCTGGGTCTATACGCTCTATTTTGCGTCATCGATTCTGATATCACACCGCTAGTGACAGTGTACCAACCCATGACTTGTGACCATGGAATACCTCCTAGCGCCGCCACTTCATGTTCATCTGGGTGTGGTGAAAAACGGCCTAGCACTTCATTAACATCAATTAAATTAGGAGCTGTCGCTATAACATAAATATAGTAACGAGGATAACCAGACAATATAGTTTGCCCCACGACGTGAGCACTACGCATAGAATATGATGTCGAGACATAACCATCATTATCACGAGCCATACCCGTTTGTGTACCTTGAGCATGAGTAAATAAATTAATATTCATTGGCCTATTACGGCTGAAATACTCCTCGAAGCCTCGCGGATTAAAACCATTAGTGGCTTGTATGTCTTCAGGAGAACGCGAATCTGCCCGATATAATGGTGGATCGTCAGCAAAAACGGGAAACGATAAAAATATTACTAATAATATTCCGATATAATTAAACATAAAAAATTTAAATGCAAAAAATGGTGACAACAGAATAACTAAGCATTTTATTTAACTAAATAGAAGATAATCAAAAATAACAAAAACCAATAGTA
>NZ_SSMG01000444.1 GCF_009873615.1 Photobacterium lucens | reverse complement strand
CACTATTACAGTGCAGCCTTTTCACTAACATGAAGCATAAATATGTTTTCTATCAATGACGCTTTTTTAACACGATTTCCCGTTTAAAAGCGCTGGATAAAAGCACGCCACCCTTCAAGAACTTGTGCTAAATCTTCAAATCCACATACAGATAAACTTTCTTCATCATAAAAGTGCAGATCTTCTTCAAAATCTTCTTCTTCCTCTGAAAACAAACAATTAGCTTGAACTAATGCTTCATTATCTTGCAGAGAAAGGGTCAGCTCTTCACCGACTAAACGCCATTCTTGGCTACTATTTTTCATTGCACTAAGTTGATCCATGATCAGATCAAGCTTATCGGTATCTTTGCCTATCTCATCAATGATCCAGCGCCCCAGAACTTCATGTCCCATAGAAAAAATGGCGTGGTAAGTACCGTCCAAGGTATTTTTTTTAAATTCGTAATCCATACCTTTCGTTCCTCATAGGTGATCTTGTTGCGATGAAGCTGATAAATTGCCAGCCCTTACGCTTGTCGCCCATTGTCAGGATCTTCTCAATAAATGCAACTCAATAGCGCTATATTCAACAAATCGTGATACACCATAGAACAACAAAGAGAAATGTATTCAATCGGTTCGTATGAAAGGCCCAAATTATGAAAATTATTATTGCTCCTGATTCTTACAAAGAAAGCCTAACGGCAATGGAAGTGGCAACGGCGATTGAAAACGGTTTTCGCCAAGTAATACCGAACGCTGAATACACTAAACTGCCAATGGCTGATGGCGGAGAAGGGACTGTGCAATCCCTGGTTGATGCCAGCAACGGCACCATCATTGAGCACTCAGTAACCGGGCCGTTAGGTGAACAAGTCAATGGCTTCTTCGGTTTGATGGGTGACGGTAAAACCGCCATTATCGAAATGGCTGCTGCATCAGGTTTACACCTTGTTAGCCCAAATCTACGCAATCCAATGTTGACCACCAGCTTTGGTACTGGTGAGCTCATTCTTGCCGCATTAGATCAAGGCGTTAAACACATCATCATCGGCATTGGCGGTAGTGCCACTAACGATGGTGGTATCGGCATGGCGCAAGCATTAGGTATACGTTTTCTCGATGAAAATAATAAGCAAATTAGCTATGGCGGTGGTGCATTAGATCGCTTACACCGTATTGATATGAGCAATATTGATCCTCGCTTAAGATCTGTAAAGCTCGAAGTGGCATGTGATGTTGATAACCCATTGTGTGGAGAAAAAGGCGCGTCGCAAGTCTTTGGTCCTCAAAAAAGCGCAACGCCTGAAATGATCGCTCAGCTCGATAATAACCTTGCCCACTATGCTGAAATCATTAAGCGTGACTTAGGTAAAGATGTAAAAGACATGGCAGGCGCAGGAGCAGCTGGCGGTATGGGGGCTGCTTTGCTGGGTCTATTTAACGCCCAATTACGTTCTGGCATTGAGATTGTGATGGATGCCGTTAACTTAGCGGATGTGATCAAAGAGGCTGATTTGGTGATCACCGGTGAAGGCCGTATTGATAGCCAAACCACTCACGGCAAAACACCGATTGGTGTGGCACGTATAGCAAAACGTTTTAACAAACCTGTGATTGGCATTGCTGGCTCTTTATCTTACGACTGCAATGTCGTTCATGAACATGGTATTGATGCCGTATTCAGTGTGGTGCCACGCTCGGTTAGCCTAGCAGAAGCGCTATCAGAAGCAGCAATCAACGTTGAGCTAACCGCACGTAATGTGGCAGCGATTTATGCTCTAGCTCGCTAATACGAATAAGAAACAAAAACGCCTCGAACTTATCATAAGTCGAGGCGTTTTTTATTATTTAATCAGCGATTAGATACAATACTAAGCAGGCTGTTGAATGATCACTTCATCCGCTTTCTTAGTGTAATCTTCCATACGGTGGAAGTTTAAGTAACGGTAAGTATCTGCTGCAGTTGCATCAATTTGCTTTGCGTACTCTAGGTATTCTTCCTTCGTTGGAATACGACCTAAAATCGCACCTACTGCTGCAAGTTCAGCTGAAGATAGGTAAACATTAGCACCTGTACCTAAACGGTTCGGGAAGTTACGGGTTGATGTCGACATCACCGTCGCTTTATCTGCAACACGTGCTTGGTTACCCATACACAATGAACATCCCGGTGTTTCGATACGAACCCCAGCACGACCGAAGATACCGTAGTAACCTTCTTCCGTTAGCTGATCTTTATCCATCTTCGTTGGTGGTGCGACCCATAGACGCGTATCTAGCTGACCACCAAACTTCTCTAGCAGTTTACCTGCCGCACGGAAGTGACCGATGTTCGTCATACATGAACCGATAAACACTTCATCAATTTGTGTACCTTGAACGTCAGACAGTAAACGCGCATCATCCGGATCGTTTGGCGCACATAGAATTGGCTCATTGATCTCAGCCAAATCAATTTCAATCACGTGAGCATATTCTGCATCGCTATCTGCGGTCATTAGCTCAGGATTAGCTAGCCACTCTTCCATCGCAGTAATACGACGCTCAATGGTACGACGATCGCCGTAACCTTCAGAGATCATCCACTTCAGCATCACGATGTTTGAGTTTAAGTATTCTGCAATCGACTCTTGAGAAAGCTTAACTGTACAACCTGCTGCACTTCGCTCTGCCGATGCATCTGACAGCTCAAATGCTTGCTCAACCGTTAGGTGCTCAACACCTTCGATCTCAAGTACTCGACCAGAGAATTCGTTGATCTTACCTGCTTTCTCTACCGTCAGTAGACCTTGCTGAATCGCGTAATACGGGATCGCATGAACCAGATCACGCAGCGTGATCCCCTCTTGCATCTCACCTTTAAAGCGAACCAAGATTGATTCAGGCATATCCAACGGCATAACACCAGTTGCCGCAGCAAAAGCAACAAGACCAGAGCCTGCTGGGAATGAGATACCTAATGGGAAACGGGTATGTGAGTCACCACCAGTACCTACAGTATCAGGCAGTAGCATACGGTTTAGCCATGAGTGAATCACACCATCACCCGGGCGAAGTGATACACCACCACGATTCATGATGAAATCAGGTAAGGTATGGTGCGTATTGACATCAATCGGTTTTGGATAAGCTGAGGTGTGACAGAACGACTGCATCGTAAGCTCTGCAGAAAAGCCAAGACACGCTAAGTCTTTTAACTCATCACGAGTCATAGGACCGGTGGTATCTTGCGAGCCTACCGTTGTCATCTTAGGCTCACAGTAAGTGCCCGGACGAACACCTTCAACCCCACACGCTTTACCTACCATCTTCTGAGCAAGCGTGTAACCTTTACCGCTATCTTCTACTGCCACTGGCCGACGGAAGATTTCAGATGATGGTAAACCTAATGATTGACGGGCACGATCTGTCAGGCCACGACCGATGATCAATGGAATACGACCACCAGCACGAACTTCATCAATCAGTACATCAGTTTTTAGCTCAAAGGTAGACACAAGCTCATCGCTATCGTGACGACGTACTTCACCTTTAAATGGGTATACATCAATCACATCACCCATTGCCAGTTTCGTTACATCTACCTCAATTGGCAATGCGCCAGCATCTTCCATCGTATTGAAGAAGATAGGTGCGATCTTTCCACCTAGTACATAACCACCAGCACGCTTGTTTGGTACATAAGGAATATCATCACCCATAAACCAAAGCACTGAGTTCGTTGCAGACTTACGAGATGAACCCGTACCTACAACATCACCTACGTACACTAATTGGTGACCTTTTTCTTTCAGTGCTTCGATTTGCTTAATTGGACCCACAGAGCCTGCTTGATCAGGCACGATGCCATCACGCTCATTCTTCAGCATCGCAAGGGCGTGTAGTGGGATATCAGGGCGAGACCATGCATCAGGTGCAGGTGATAAGTCATCAGTGTTGGTTTCACCTGTCACTTTAAAGACAGTCAGGGTGATTTTTTCAGCCAGTGCAGGTTTTGATAAGAACCACTCAGCATCAGCCCATGATTGTAGAACTTGTTGAGCAAATGCATTACCAGCTTTCGCTTTTTCTTCTACATCGTAGAAAGCATCAAACATCAGTAACGTATGAGAGAGTGCTTTAACAGCAATCGGCGCAAGTGATTCATCATCCAGTAATGCAATTAAAGGTTCGATGTTGTAACCACCTTGCATTGTACCAAGCAGTTCAGCCGCTTTTTCTTTACTGACGAGTGGCGATTGCGCTTCACCTTTAGTGATAGCAGTAAGGAAACCGGCTTTCACATAAGCGGCTTCATCAACACCAGGGGGAATACGATTTTCTAATAAATCTAGTAGAACACTTTCTTCGCCTGCTGGCGGGTTCTTTAATAACTCAACAAGAGCGGCAACTTGTTCAGCATCCAATGGTTTAGCAACAACCCCTTCAGCAGCACGCTCTTCGACGTGTTTACGGTAGGCTTCAAGCACGACATATTCCTCATATTACGGCCTAGCTCTAGCGGCTAGACATCCTTGGAAGTAAATGATCTCTGGATTCTTATCAATCTTGTTTTGCCAAATACCTTCTGAGCAAAAACCATTTAGTAGAGATCAGATCTGTATAAACATCATACCATTTTTAACGTTAAGTTAAAAACTACTGCTTTTTTACAACATTCACATTTTAGAAAGAATCTTGTTTATAACTTCAATTCCAATTTCGCATTAAATATCCATTTTAGTGAGCTAATTCACTAAAGTTTTGCAACATACAAGCAGATACATAAATGCGTATTTTCACATTCACCGAAAAATGGCATTACCGTTACTCCTACGGTGAGATCATTGCTCATAAATATAAGTCGCTTTATGAACTACAAACATTTAAGTATCAAAACCAAACTGATACTCGCAATTACCCTTGCTGTATTAGCCTCAACCGCTTTAGTCAGTATCATTAGCCAAAGTAAGGTTCGTGATGCCATTTCCACTCGTATCTTAGATCTAGAGCTCCCTGCGATCCTGCATCAGATCCGAAACAATGTTGAAAAAGAAGTCACACAAATCCAATCTGCAGCCGAACAACTAGCAAATAATAGCTATGTCATCGAAAGCGTATTAAGCGATAAAGCACCACAAGATAAATCACGCTTAGTACAAGAATTACAAAACATTCAAAGCCAATATCATCTGTTAGATGTATCAATCGCTAACCGTCATAATGGCGACTACTGGAATCAAAACGGCTTTTTACGCCAATTAACACCACAGCAAGACCCATGGTTTTATGATGCAATTAAGAGTAATCAAGCCCGCACACTCAGCATTTTTAGAGAAAATAATGGTGAGGTAAAACTGTTTGTTAATTACCAACAAACCCACGGCGATACCCTTGCTGGCTTATCAAAATCGCTCAATAATATGGCAAGCTTTATTAGCCAATTCAAAATTGAAGAGACTGGATTTGTTTATTTAGTTGACGGTCGTGGCACAGTAAAGATCCACCGAGATAACAACATGATGCTAAATAACAACTCTCTCACCACATTGTTTAACTCTAACATCGCATCTAAATTATTAAATAAGCAAAGTTTCAGTGTGGTAGAAACCCTAAATAACAACGAAGAAGTGTTCTTAGCATCTAGTTATATTCCAGCCATGGATTGGTATGTCATTGGTGAGCTGCCGAAAAAAGAGGCCTATGCTGCACTCACCCACATTCGTAATCAAGTGATACTCCTTACCTGTGTTATTGCTGCGATTTTCATTGTAATTGCTATCTTCCTTGCCAGCAGTATTACTCGCCCGATCCAAAGACTAGCTGCAATGTTTAAAGACTTAGGTGAAGGTGATGGCGATCTACGCCACCGTTTAACAGTGGAAGGTAATGATGAACTTGCACAGTTATCAGCAGGCTTTAATGGCTTTATCGGTAAGATCCACCACTCGGTAACAGAAGTCGCCGAAACCGGTAACTCACTCCGCCAAGCTGCCGAATCGGTTGCTCATCAGGCACAGATGACACTAGATAATAGCCATAGCCAACGCGACCGAACCCTGCAAGTTGTCACCGCGATTAATGAAATGGGTGCAACAGTCAATGAAATTGCCAGCAATGCCGCCCTAGCTGCTGAATCTACCCAACAAGCAGAGCAACAAACCCATGATGGTCAAACTGTCGTTGGACAAGCCCGCAACACCATTAATCAATTGTCATCAGATATTAGCCAAGTCAGTGAAGTGATTGATTCACTGGCAAGCAATACCCAATCAATTGGCAGCATTTTAGATGTGATCCGAGGGATCTCAGAGCAAACCAATTTACTTGCGTTAAATGCAGCCATTGAAGCGGCACGTGCAGGTGAACAAGGTCGCGGGTTTGCAGTGGTTGCCGATGAAGTAAGAAGCCTTGCTAGCCGAACTGCTGATTCAACTGATGAAATTCAAGCAATGATCAACCGACTTCAACAAGAAGCTTCTAATGCAGTGACAGCGATGGAGCAAAGTCGTCAACTATCAGAAGATGGTGTCTCAGCATCAGATCAAGCATCTACCGCCTTAATTGCGATTTCTGAGCGCATTAGCTTAATTGCTGATATGAATACCCAAGTAGCTACTGCGACAGAAGAGCAATCAACCGTGGTACAAGATATCAATTGTAATATTGAAGAGATCAACGAAACAACCCAAATGACCGCAGATACCGCAGCACAACTGGCTGATTCAAGCCAAGCATTGCGTCAGCTATCGCAACGTCTGGATCATATGGTGAGTACGTTTAAGTTGTAATGGCGAACAACAAAATTGAGATAACAAAAAAGCGCCCTGAGGCGCTTTTTTATTGTCATAAAAAGTAGTAATTACTTCTTACGCTTAACTGCTTTTGCATTTGGAAGGTCAGTGATAGAACCTTCAAATACTTCAGCTGCAAGACCAACAGATTCGTGTAGTGTTGGGTGAGCGTGGATAGTTAATGCGATATCTTCAGCATCACAACCCATCTCGATCGCTAGACCGATTTCACCTAGAAGTTCACCACCGTTAGTACCAACGATAGCACCACCGATAACACGGTGCGTGTCTTTGTCGAAGATCATCTTCGTCATACCGTCAGCACAGTCAGATGCGATTGCACGACCTGATGCAGCCCATGGGAAAGTCGCAACTTCGTAGTTGATACCTTCTGCTTTCGCTTCTTTTTCAGTCTTACCAACCCAAGCAACTTCTGGCTCAGTGTAAGCAATTGAAGGAATAACTTTAGGATCAAAGTAGTGCTTCTTACCAGAGATAACTTCAGCCGCTACGTGACCTTCATGCACACCTTTGTGAGCAAGCATAGGTTGACCTACGATATCACCGATAGCGTGGATGTGAGAAACATTGGTACGCATTTGCTTATCAACATTGATGAAACCACGCTCGTCAACATTGATGCCCGCTTTCTCAGCATCAATCAGTTTACCGTTTGGTACACGACCGATAGCAACAAGAACAGCATCGTAACGTACAGGCTCAGCAGGCGCTTTCTTGCCTTCCATTGTTACGTAGATACCGTCTTCTTTTGCTTCAACTGCTGTTACTTTAGTTTCAAGCATCAGGTTGAATTTCTTCTCGATACGCTTAGTAAATACTTTAACGATATCTTTATCAGCAGCAGGGATCACTTGATCGAACATTTCAACAACGTCGATTTGAGAACCTAGTGCATGGTAAACCGTACCCATTTCAAGACCGATGATACCACCGCCCATTACAAGCAGTTTCTCAGGTACTTCTTTTAGCTCAAGCGCATCAGTTGAATCCCAAATACGTGGGTCGTGATGAGGAATGAACGGAAGTTCAATTGGGCGAGAACCCGCAGCTACGATAGCGTTATCGAAGTTAACAGTCGTTTGACCGTCAGCACCTTCAACAACAATCGTGTTAGGACCAGTAAATTTACCGTAACCGTTAACAACGTTAACTTTACGCATCTTAGCCATACCGCCAAGACCGCCAGTTAGCTGAGTAATTACCTTATCTTTCCACAGACGGATCTTGTTGATGTCAGTTTGTGGTTCGCCAAAAACAACGCCATGCTCAGCCATTGCTTTAGCTTCTTCGATAACTTTCGCTACGTGAAGTAGTGCTTTCGATGGGATACAACCCACGTTAAGACATACACCACCTAGTGTGTTGAATTTTTCAATTAGAACCGTATCTAGACCTAAGTCAGCGCAACGGAATGCAGCAGAGTAACCCGCAGGGCCTGAACCCAACACCACTACCTGGGCTTTAATTTCTTTACTCATTATGACCTCGTTGTAAGTCTTATATCCCTAACAAGCTATCAGGTAACTTTTACGTATTTATATACGTTTATCTTTCAGATGAATAACAAGTCTACAGACCTGTTAACAAGGTGAAAAATAAATTACCGCAGCCTGTGAGCTACACAACAATTCCATGCCTACGCACTGTAGGCATGGCGTTGTGGATGTGAAACCTTATAGTACTAAACGGCGAATGTCAGATAGACAACCATTTAGGTAAGTGATGAAGCGCGCACCTTCAGCACCATCAATCACACGGTGATCGTATGATAGTGATAGTGGAAGCTGTAGACGCGGTTCAAACTCTTTACCGTTCCATACAGGTTTCATTTCAGACTTAGATACACCTAGGATACCTACTTCTGGTGCGTTCACGATTGGTGTGAATGCAGTACCACCTAAGCCACCAAGGCTAGAGATAGTGAAACAGCCGCCTTGCATGTCAGATGCAGTTAGCTTACCAGCACGTGCTTTCTTAGAAACAGCCATTAGCTCTTCAGATAGCTCGTAGATACCTTTCTTGTTCACATCTTTAAATACAGGAACAACTAGACCGTTTGGCGTATCTACTGCGATACCGATGTTCACGTATTTCTTCAGGATCAAGCTCTCACCATCGTCAGATAGAGAAGAGTTGAATGAAGGGAATGCTTCAAGTGCTTTAGCAGCCGCTTTCATGATGAACACAAGTGGTGTGATCTTCATGCCAGAGTCTTTCTTCGCTTCAATCGCGTTTTGCTCTTTACGGAATGCTTCAAGCGCAGTGATGTCTGCGTTATCCCACTGTGTAACGTGAGGGATCATTACCCAGTTACGGTGTAGGTTTGCACCAGAGATCTTCTTAATGCGAGATAGTGGCTTAACTTCAGTCTCACCAAACTTGCTGAAATCAACTTTCGGCCAAGGTAGTAGACCAAGCGCTGCGCCATCGCCTTTACCTGATGCACCAGCACCAGACTCAAGACGCTTAAGTGCATCTTTAACGAAGTTTTGAACGTCTTCTTTAAGAACGCGGTTCTTACGGCCAGTACCTTTAACTTTCGCAAGGTTAACACCGAACTCACGTGCTAGACGGCGAACAACTGGTGATGCGTGTGCGTATTCGTTGTTTTCAACGAACTCACCTGTTGCTGCAGGTGCTTCAGCTTTTGCTGGAGCCGCCGCAGGTGCTGCTGCAGGAGCAGGCGCTGCCGCTTGAGCTACAGGAGTCGCTGCAGGTGCTGCACCAGCAACCTCAAATACCATGATTAGTGAGCCAGTAGAAACCTTGTCGCCTTCTGCGATCTTGATTTCTTTAACTGTGCCAGCGAATGGTGCAGGTACTTCCATAGAAGCCTTGTCACCTTCAACAGTGATTAGAGATTGCTCTTCTTCCACTGTATCGCCAACAGCGACCATGATTTCAGTAACTTCTACTTCGTCGCCACCGATATCTGGAACGTTAACTTCTTTCGCTGCAGATGCCGCAGGTGCTGCTGGAGCAGGCGCAGCCGCTTGAGCTACAGGTGCTGCCGCAGGTGCAGAGCCAGCCACTTCAAATACCATGATTAGAGAACCAGTAGAAACCTTGTCGCCTTCTGCGATTTTGATTTCTTTAACTGTACCAGCGAACGGTGCAGGTACTTCCATAGAAGCCTTGTCACCTTCAACAGTAATTAGAGATTGCTCTTCTTCTACTGTATCGCCAACAGATACCATGATTTCAGTACATTCAACTTCATCACCACCGATATCTGGAACGTGAACTTCTTTCAGTTCAGCCGCTGCTGCTGGAGCTGGAGCAGCAGGCGCTACTTCAGCCGCAGGAGCAGGTGCAGCGTCAGCTGCACCCTCGGCTTCGAAAATCATGATTAGAGAACCAGTAGAAACCGTATCGCCTTCAGCAACTTTGATTTCTTTAACGATACCCGCTTGAGAAGCAGGAACTTCCATTGAAGCTTTATCGCCTTCAACAGTGATCAGTGATTGCTCTTCTTCAACCTTGTCGCCAACGCTAACAAGGATCTCAGTTACTTCAACCTCATCCGCACCGATGTCTGGTACATTAATTTCGATTGCCATTTTTCTTTTGCCTCTTATGCGTATAGCGGGTTGATCTTGTCAGCGTCGATGTCGAATTTAGCAATTGCGTCTACAACTACAGAGCTATCGATATCGCCACGTTTAGCTAGTTCAGAAAGTGCAGCTACAACTACGTAACCTGCGTTCACTTCGAAGTGACGACGTAGGTTTGCACGGCTGTCAGAACGACCGAAACCGTCAGTACCAAGAACCTTGAAAGATTCTGATGGCATGAATGCACGTACTTGCTCAGCGTAGTTCTTCATGTAGTCAGTTGCAGCGATTGCAGGCTCAGAACCCATAGCAGTTGTTAGGTAAGGAACCTTCTTCTCTGCAGTTGGGTGAAGCATGTTGTAACGCTCACAATCTTGACCATCACGAGTCAGTTCGTTGAATGATGTTACAGAGTAAACATCAGACGCTACACCGTACTCTGCGCTTAGGATCTCAGCCGCTTTACGTACTTCGTTCATGATAGTACCAGAGCTCATTAGCTGAACTTTAGCTTTATCACCAGCGTGAGACTCAAGCTTATAAATACCCTTACGAATGCCTTCTTCAGCGCCTTCTGGCATTGCTGGCATTGCGTAGTTTTCGTTCATCACTGTTAGGTAGTAGTAAATGTTTTCTTGGTTCTCACCGTACATACGGCGGATACCATCTTGCATAATGACTGCTAGCTCGTAAGCGAATGTTGGGTCGTAAGAAATACAGTTTGGTACTGTGTTTGCAAGAATGTGGCTGTGACCATCTTCGTGCTGTAGACCTTCACCGTTCAGTGTTGTACGACCAGCAGTAGCACCTAATAGGAAGCCACGTGCTTGTTGGTCACCTGCTAGCCATGCCATGTCACCAATACGTTGGAAACCGAACATTGAGTAGTAGATGTAGAATGGGATCATTGGTAGATCGTTGGTGCTGTAAGATGTTGCAGCAGCAACCCAAGATGCCATTGAACCTAGTTCGTTGATACCTTCTTGCAGTACCTGACCAGATGTCGCTTCTTTGTAGAAAGAAACGATGCCTTTATCTTCTGGCGTGTAAGTTTGACCTTCAGGGTTGTAGATACCAACCTGACGGAACAGACCTTCCATACCGAATGTACGTGCTTCGTCACAGATAATTGGAACGATGTTCTTACCGATCGCTTTATCTTTAAGAAGAATGTTTAGCGCACGAACGTAAGCCATAGTCGTTGAGATTTCACGCTTCTGCTCAGTAAGTAGTGGCGCAAATGCTTCAAGCTCAGGCACTTGGAATTCTTGAGTAAACTTAGGATTACGCTTAGGTGTGTAACCGTGTAGCGCATCACGACGAGCGTGTAGGTAGTTAAACTCAGCAGAGCCTTCTTCTAGTTTTAGGTAAGGCAGAGACTTAATTTCTTCGTCAGAAATGAGATCTTGTAGACCTAGACGATCACGTAGGTATTGAACGTGAGTCATGTCCATCTTCTTAACACCGTGAGCGATGTTCTTACCTTCTGCTGCTTCACCCATGCCGTAACCTTTAACAGTCTTAGCTAGGATCACAGTTGGCTTACCGCTTGTTTCTTTTGCATTGTTAAATGCAGCAAATAGTTTCGAAGAATCGTGACCACCACGCTTCAATTCGAAGATTTGCTCATCAGTCATGTCAGAAACAAGTGCTGCTGTTTCAGGGTACTTACCAAAGAAGTGCTCACGTACGTATGCACCATCTTTAGATTTGAATGTTTGGTAGTCACCATCGATAGTCTCGTTCATAAGCTGTAGAAGCTTACCAGACGTATCTTTCGCTAATAGTGCATCCCAGTTGTTGCCCCAGATAACCTTAACAACGTTCCAGCCAGCACCTTTAAATAGACCTTCAAGCTCTTGAATGATCTTACCGTTACCCATTACTGGGCCGTCTAGACGCTGTAGGTTACAGTTGATTAGGAAACATAGGTTGTCTAGCTTCTCACGCGCAGCGAAAGAAATAGCACCACGTGATTCTGGCTCATCCATCTCACCATCGCCCAAGAACGCGTATACGCGCTGAGCAGAAGTATCTTTAAGACCACGGCCTTCAAGGTACTTAAGGAAACGAGCTTGGTAGATCGCAGAAATTGGACCTAGCCCCATAGATACAGTAGGGAACTGCCAGAATTCAGGCATTAGTTTAGGGTGTGGGTATGAAGGAATACCTTTACCATCAACTTCTTGACGGAAGTTATCTAGCTGCTCTTCAGTTAGACGACCTTCAACAAACGCACGAGAGTAAATCCCTGGAGAGATGTGACCTTGGTAGTACACTAAGTCGCCGCCATCAACGTCGTTAGGCGCACGGAAGAAGTGGTTGAAACATACTTCGTAGAAAGCAGATGCAGACTGGTAAGAAGCCATGTGGCCACCTAGGTCTAAATCTTTCTTAGAAGCACGTAGAACGATCATGATTGCGTTCCAACGGATGATAGAACGGATACGACGCTCTAATGTTACATCACCTGGGTATGCTGGTTCTTGTGCTGCAGGAATAGTGTTGATGTAGTTCGTTGTGATGCCAGTTGGCATATCAACACCATCTAAACGAGCTTTTTCTAACACTGTTTCAAGTAAGAACTGTGCGCGTTCTACACCTTCTTCACGAACGACTGATTCAAGCGCTTCTAGCCAATCTTGAGTTTCCAGTACATCCACGTCATTTTTCATGACTTCAGACATGCGATCTATCCTTTCGTTGATAATCTACTAACAATGTCGCGACTAGGTTAAGCAGTAAATTAGGGATGCTTTACTCTAGCCCGTCCTTGCGCTGTTGAATCCGACGAAGAGAGCGTTCACGTCTGCTATCTTCACGCGATAAATCCAACAAGGTTTCCTCGATGTAAGCCAAATGTGCGTGCGATGCTTCACGGGCCTTTTCTGGTTCACCAGAAACAATCGCCTGCACAATATTAGCTCGGTGCTTTCTTACTTTCTCCACCACTTCAGGTCGGCGGTTTAGGAGTTCGAAATTTTGTAATACGTTTTGCTCAAGCAATGGTGCTAAGCTGCGAATAATGTGTAGCAACACCACGTTATGAGCAGATTCTGTTACCGCAATCAGATATTGCATCACAGCAGAGGCTTCAGCCGGTAAATCCCCTTGCTGCTGCGCCTCTTGAATGCGCTGGTGACAATCTCGAATGCGGACAAAATCTTCGTCGTTACCTCGCAATGCCGCAAAATAAGAGGCTAATCCCTCAAGCGCATGGCGAGATTCCAATAAATCTAATTGTGTTTCCGGATGAGTCGCTAACAAATCCAATAAAGGCTCTGAAAAACTTTGCCACAACTTTTCTTTGACGAATGTCCCGCCGCCTTGACGACGAGTGAGCAAATGTTTTGCCTCTAAACGTTGGATCGCTTCACGAACGGATGGACGGGAAACATCGAATTGTTTTGCCAACTCTCGCTCTGGAGGTAATTGCTGACCCGGAGATAAAATCCCTTCTAGGATCAAGCGCTCCAACTCCTGCTCAATAGCATCGGAAAGCTTAGGTTGTTTAATGCGTTTATAAGTCATTGTTATCGACGCTTCTTGTATAAAACCCGTTTCATAAAGTCCGAATCATCGGATAATTGGTATTACCAATTAATTTATAGCAGCAAAGTGTACAGAAATAATCGAGGATGTCCACACACAACTTGATTGAAATCATAGAACGCAGGTGGTTTTAACAAAAATTTAAAAACCTGACTTATTACTAATACATTAGTCATTCAAAGCCAGATACAGGAAGGTAACGAAAAGTATGACAAATAAGAAGAGAAACGATGAAAATTGGTCTTACCAATTTGACCAATTTCCATACGTAAATAAAACTTTAGTCTAATAACTATGCTTTTAAAGCTTATTTTTAAAACGTAACCAGTCAAAAGACAACCCAGGATCCGTCTTGCGTCCTGGCGCAATAAACTCATGGCCTGTAACACGCTCTCGTGTAATTGCTGGATACCTAGACATCAACACTTGAGTTAACTTAGTTAATATTTGGTATTGTTCATCGGTATAAGGGATATTATCCGTCCCTTCTAGCTCAATACCAATCGAAAAATCATTGCACTTATCACGTTCTTCAAATTTTGATATTCCAGCATGCCATGCGCGTTGGTTAAACGGCACGAACTGCACTATCTCACCATCACGGCGAATCAAACAGTGAGCTGAGACGCGAAATTGATGAATGATCTCAAAATACGGATCATCGTTAGGATTTAATTTCCCCGTGAACAATTGCTCAATATAAGATCCACCAAACTTACCCGGCGGCAAACTGATGTTATGCACCACCAGCAACGACATTTCATCTGCAGGTCGAGTATCACAAAAAGGTGACGGTACACACCTTGCCGTTGTTACCCAATGATCATCATTAATCATTAACGTCATAGTTCACCTTCATCTCTATTGAGTCACTAAAATTAGATAGGAATATATACCCAACAGGTTTGAGTATAAACATCCAAACAATCACGGTTAACATGGGATTAACCCTTCTTTACTTTATCCCTACACTATCTCACGGTATGATTTAGCCATGATCCGCAGCATAGTTTAGCTGCAAAACCTGTAATGGATACCGCATTAGATATGGAACACAAACACGACAGCAGTGCTCGCCTTGCCTACCTGAAACAACTTCTACCTCTAGAAATCACTCGTACTGTTGCAGATACGCTACGTGAAGATCTTGGTGGCGAGATCGATCCTAACCTCGACATTACCGCAGGATTAATCCCAGCCGATAGCCAAGGCGTTGCGACCATTATTACCCGTGAACACGGTGTGTTCTGCGGCAAAATGTGGGCTGATGAAGTGTTTAAACAATTAGGTGGTGAAGTCACCATTAAATGGCACGTAGAAGATGGTGATGTAGTCGAGCCAAATCAAACCTTGTGTACCCTATCTGGCCCTTCTCGCATTCTGCTAACAGGCGAGCGTAATGCGATGAACTTTATCCAAACCCTGTCAGGCTGTGCCACCTTAACCGCACAATATGTTAAGCAACTGGAAGGCACTAATACTCGTTTGCTTGATACCCGTAAAACCATTCCAGGGCTTCGCAGCGCATTAAAATATGCCGTAACCTGTGGCGGCGGCTTTAATCATCGTATCGGTGTATTTGATGCGTACCTTATTAAAGAAAACCACATCATTGCCTGTGGCGGTATTAAACAAGCCATTACTACAGCCAAGCAGCTGAACCCAAACAAACCTGTAGAAGTGGAAACTGAAAGCCTTGATGAACTAAAACAAGCCATTGAAGCAGGCGCTGACATTGTAATGCTGGATAACTTTAATTTAGAGATGATGCGTGAAGCGGTAGCATTTAACGCAGGACGTGTGGCATTAGAAAACTCAGGTGATATTACCCTTAGCAATATCCGAGAGTGTGCCGAAACGGGCGTTGATTATATTTCGGTAGGCGCACTGACTAAACACGTCAAAGCCATGGATCTTTCCATGCGTTTCAAATAAAGGTGTTCTAAATAATACACTCAAGCATATAACTTGCACTAACAGAGTTATATGACCCTTTTATTTAAATGACACATCTATTTATAAAGAAAGAGAAGAATAACTACTGATTTTTCTCTTTCTATCTCACATCTTACTGAATTTTATAAAAATCACATGTAATTACGCGCGGTTACTCGCTTTGAATGTTGCAACTTATGCAACACTCAATATTTTTTTTTAACCCGCACCGAGCTATCTCTTTTTCGTTATTCACTCTAACAGTAAAGCCTCTATCCTGAACTTAATTCCATTCGCGAATTTATGAAGTTAACGCATTTATTATTTTGTTACTTAAGGACAGAGAAATGAAAAGACAACAAGGTTTTACGCTTATTGAATTGATGATCGTGGTGGCGGTTATCGGTGTGCTTTCTGCAATTGCGATTCCAGCATATCAAGATTACGTTAAAAAAGGAGCTTTAGCGTCAGCACTTTCCACTGCAACAGCACTAAAAACACCTGTAGAGCAATATATTGCTGATAATGGTTCATTCCCTGCAGATGATGCTACTGAAATTAAAAAACCTACATTTTCTTTAGGTAAAATTACATTAGCACCTGTTGATAATTCTCAGAATGGCTCTATCGAAGTTGAGCTAGAATCAACATCAGCTATAAATGCAACAGTGACATGGACAAAAACGGATGATGGTTGGGCATGTGCTCTTGCTGGAGATAATATATCTGGTATTACACTAAATGGCTGCCCACAAGCAGCGGCGCCAGAAGAACCAGCAGATCCACCGGCGGCAGGCTAATTAAGGAATGCAAACCAATCTCGCATCCATCTTAGCTCAAGCTAATCTCATTAGCCTAGAGCAAGAACAACAAGTGGTCGAGTTTGTGACGGCGGAAGGGATTAACGTCCCGACCGCCTTAACCCGTTTAGGAATATTAAGCGATGTAGATTTAGCCGATAACTTAGCGAATTTATTTGGGCTACAAAAAGTCGATGTTCACCACTACGACTATGACGGTTGCTGTCAAAGTGTTTACCAACGTGAATTAGTCCTACGTCATCGTGCCCTACCATTAACCCAAGATGCCAACAGCTTATTTTTAGGTGTCAGCGATCCTACCAACATGGATGCGCAAGACGAATTTCGTTTTGCAGTGGGTAAAACCGTTGAATTTCTAATTTTAGAAAACAAACAGTTAGAATCTGCCATTCGCCGTGTTTATGGTAGCGATATTGGTGAAACCAGCCATAGCAAACAAGTCAGTGACGCCGATTTAGGTGAACTAGTAGATATCAGCGATGCCGAACTTGATGAAGCGACCGATTTAACCCAAGACAGCGCCCCTGTTACCCGTTATATCAACCAAGTGTTATTAGATGCGGTACGTCGAAAAGCGTCCGATATTCACTTTGAACCCTACGAGCATAACTACCGTATTCGTTTTCGCTGTGACGGTATACTGCATCAGCACTTAACGCCACCAGCAAGTTTATCACGCCGTTTATCCACCCGTTTAAAGGTGATGTCGAAACTCAACATTGCCGAACGTCGCCAACCACAAGATGGACGTATCAAGTTAAAACTATCAGATACCTTAGCGATAGATTTGCGTGTATCTACCCTACCGACACTGTGGGGTGAAAAAGTGGTACTGCGGATCTTAGATAGCTCTTCAGCGAATCTTGATATCAATATTCTCGGTTACAACGATAAGCAAAAATCCGATTATTTAACCGCCCTTGAACGCCCACAAGGGATGATATTAATCACAGGCCCAACTGGTAGCGGTAAAACTGTTTCGCTTTATACCGGGCTAAATATTTTAAATACCGATGAGCGCAATATTTCTACTGCCGAAGATCCGGTAGAAATTAACCTACCCGGTATTAACCAAGTACAAATTAATCAGCAAGTAGGTTTAAGTTTTGCCGATGCGCTGCGTTCATTTTTGCGCCAAGACCCTGACATCGTGATGGTCGGTGAGATCCGAGATTTAGAAACCGCCTCTATTGCGGTAAAAGCCGCTCAAACCGGTCACTTGGTATTATCAACCCTACATACTAACTCTGCTGCTGAAACCATTACCCGTTTAACCAATATGGGGGTAGAAGATTTTAACCTCGCTTCATCGCTGAGCTTAATCATTGCCCAGCGTCTTGCCCGTCGTTTATGTAAAAGCTGTAAACACCCTCATCCGCTAGATGAAATCACTTGCCAGCGCTTAAACGTGCCACTCAATACCACGGTTTATCAAGCCAATAATGCAGGCTGTGATGATTGTAATAAAGGCTATGCCGGACGTGTCGGTATTTATGAAGTGATGGTATTTAGCCGCGAAATAGCCGAAGCCTTAATGGCGAATGCCACTGCATTACAACTGGAAGATATTGCTGTTAAACAAGGCATGCAGCGCTTAAAAGATTCAGGCGTCGAGAAGTTACTTGAAGGCGTAACCAGCCTGTCTGAACTGCAACGAGTGTTACAGCTTTAATAATAATTTTCTTTTGATATGGATATTAATAGAGAGTCCCGCTTATGAGTACAGCTGCCACTAAAATTCGCTACTACAACTGGCGTGGAACCAACCAAGCAGGGCGTAAAGTTTCAGGCACCACATTAGGCTTTCAAGAACAAGAAGTTCGCCAACAACTGCTTGAACAAAAGATCATTATTAAAAAAATAAAGAAAACATCACCTTCGATTTTGGCAAAAATGCGCGACCAAATGAAAGGGGAAGATATAACAGCGGTAACTCGCCAGCTTGCCACCATGATTGAATCCGGTGTTCCTGTTGTTCAAGCATTGCAGTTAATGGCGAGCAGTTATAACAAAGCTGAAATGCGCGCCACCTTATTGCAAATTACAACCCAAGTAGAATCGGGCGCTTCCCTTTCCAGCGCCATGCGCTCCAGCTCGCCACTATTTGATAAATTCTACTGTGATTTAGTCGCAACCGGTGAGCAAACCGGTCACCTCGGACAAGTCTTTGCCCGTATTGCGGTTTACCGTGAAAAAAATGAAGCAATGCGTAAAAAAGTTATCAAAGCCATGATTTACCCATCCATGGTTATGCTAACGGCTGTGCTGGTCACTGTTCTAATGCTGGTTTTTGTTATCCCGCAATTTGCGCAGATATTTTCAAGCTTTGGTGCTGAATTGCCTTTCTTTACCCAAATCGTCATGCATGCGTCAGATTTCCTTATTGCCTATGGCACCTACATGGCAATAGGTATTGCATCAATTGTTTTTCTCTACCGTTATTTTTATAAAAAATCGGACGATTTTCGCTATAAATCCAATAAGTTTGTATTAAAACTGCCTATCTTTGGTGATGTATTACTCAAAGCCACCATTGCCCGTTTTGCCCGCACTTTGGCAACCACTTTTATGGCAGGTATTCCGCTGCTATCAGGCATTCAATCAGCAGGGAGAACCTGTGGCAACTTATACATTGAAAGAGCCATTGAAGAAGTTTATGAAAGTACCGCTGGCGGCATGCCATTGTATTTAGCCCTACGTCAGTCAGGCGTTTTTCCAGAACTGATGCTGCAAATGGTGATGATCGGGGAAGAATCTGGTGCGCTTGATGACATGCTTAATAAAATGGCGCAAATCTATGAAGCCGATGTCGATAATACCGTTGATAACCTTGGCCAAATTTTAGAACCGTTCATTATCATAATTCTAGGTGGCTTGATCGGTGGCTTACTGGTGGCGATGTATATGCCAATCTTCACCTTAATGAGCGTTATCGGTTAATTCTTTTTTACTTATCTCCCCTTCCATCGGCTAGGATCACCTAGCCGATTGCCTTACAATAACTTCATCATTTTTAAGAGATCCTCTCATGGCAGTACTTGATTATTACCCTTGGCTTTACCCTCTTTTTGCCGTTATTTTTGGTTTGCTTGTCGGTAGTTTTTTAAATGTGGTGATCTATCGCTTGCCTATCATGATGGAGCGTCAATGGCGTAAAGAATGCCAAGAGTGTTTTCCTGAAATCAACGCAGAGCAAGACGACAGCGTATTTAATTTAAGTTTGCCACGTTCACGCTGCCCGCACTGTAACCACGCTATTAGCGCACTAGAAAATATTCCTGTGATCAGTTGGCTCGTACTCGGTGGCAAATGCAAAGAATGCAAAGCACCGATCAGTAAGCGCTACCCTGCCATTGAGTTACTAACAGCAGCTATGAGCTTAACCGTATCATTGATGTTGCCACCATCATGGTGGTCACTGGCAGTGATCTTTTTTACCTTCGCATTAATTGCACTAACTTTTATCGACATCGATAAAATGCTACTGCCCGATCAAATCACCTTACCATTAATGTGGGCGGGTATCTTGTTGTCAGTAGTTGGTATTAGCCCTGTATCGTTAACCGATTCAGTGATCGGTGCGATGGCAGGTTATTTATCGCTATGGAGTGTGTTCTGGGTATTTAAACTGCTAACTAAAAAAGATGGCATGGGCTACGGTGACTTCAAACTACTTGCCGCATTAGGTGCATGGCTTGGTTGGCAATTACTGCCTTTCGTTGTGTTATTATCATCTCTTGTCGGTGCGCTATGTGGTCTTGTATTACTTAAGATGCAAGACGCTGATAACCAAACCCCATTCTCATTTGGTCCTTACCTTGCGATTGCTGGATGGATCGCAATGCTTTGGGGCGCACCAATCATCAACTGGTATTTAACATCATACTTAGGAATGTAATTAATGAGCCTTGTTATTGGCCTAACAGGTGGTATTGGTAGCGGTAAAACTACGGTTGCTAACCTTTTTGCAGACACCTACGGCATCGATATTATTGATGCTGATATTGTCGCTAGAGAAGTGGTTGAACCCAACACCTCTGGCCTAAACGCCATTATTGAAAAGTGTGGCAAAGAGATCTTACTTGAAGATGGTACGTTAAATCGTGCCAAGTTACGCGATGCTATTTTTAGCCAACCAGAGTTAAAGGCATGGCTGAATAATTTACTTCATCCATTGATCCGCGAAAAAATGCAGCAAGACATCAACCAAAGTCAATCCCCTTATTGCCTTTTGGTTGTGCCACTGATGGTGGAAAATAATCTGCAAACCATGACTCACCGTTTACTGGTTGTTGATGTGGACGAACAGGTACAAATAGAGCGTACCCAGCAACGTGATAATGTCTCGATTGAGCAGATCAAAAACATTTTAGCGAGCCAAGCTTCTCGCGAGCAACGACTTGATGCCGCTGATGATGTCATCACTAACAATGGTGATAATAAAGCCCTTGTTTCGCAAGTAGAGCAACTTCACCTGCAATATCTCAAAATGAGCCAAGATCAGTAGTAATATTTTGTCTAACCACTGATAATTCTTATTCTTAACTTGGTTCCTGTTTGGTAATCCCCTTATGCAAACTTCGCAAATCACGCGCTATGAACACCCTTTAACGGAGAAAGTCCGTATCTATTTACGTCTTGATTATCTCTTGCGACAAATGCAGCACAGCAGTAACCAAAACGATCCATGGCAATATAAAATCTTCTTTAATGCACTGTTTGATTTGCTAGAGATCCTTGATCAAGTCCAAGTCAAAACCGATCTAGCCAAAGACATTGATAAACAGCGCCAACAACTCAAAAGCTGGCTCAATATCGATGGTGTCGATGAATATGCACTGCAGCAAATGATCGATGCCATGGAGCAAGCCCACAAAGCCCTTATTTCATCACCACGTTTAGGTCAAAGCCTGCGTGAAGATCGTTTCCTTTCTAGTATTAAACAACGCTTTTCTATCCCTGGTGGTAGCTGTTGTTTCGATCTTCCTTCACTGCATCACTGGCTACACCGGCCTAATGAAGAGAAGCAAAGTGCGATGAAAGCATGGCTTGGTGAGTTAGACGAACTGCAAGATGCCTTAAACCTGTGGCTAAAATTGATTCGAGAAACAGCACAATATAAAACCCATCATGCCCGTAATGGCTTCTTTCAATACGATGCTGAAGATGCCTGTTTACTAAGGCTAGAAATTTGCGCTGAAGACGGCGTTTATCCTATGATATCGGGACACCGTAATCGCTTTGCGATCCGTTTTTCACCTTTTACCGAAGGTGAACCTGTTGCAAGTGATCTTGAATTCAAACTAGCTATTTGCTGAGGTTTTTGTGTCTCAATCTACAACCAATACCAACGACAATATCACTGTCGTGAAATGTCCAACCTGTAAAACTGATGTGGTATGGGGTGAGCAGAGTCCATTTCGTCCTTTTTGCTGTAAGCGTTGCCAACTTATCGATTTAGGTGAATGGGCAGACGAAGAAAAATCAATTCCAGGCGCACCAGATCTATCTGATTCTGATGGCTGGTCTGAAGATATGGGTTACTGATCACATGGATAAAAAGCAAATTTGGATTGCTGCGGGCATTATTTTAGATAGCGATAAAAAGCATATCTTTATTACTCGACGTGCAGATAAAGCCCATCAGGGTGGATTCTGGGAGTTTGCAGGCGGTAAAGTCGAAGCAGGCGAAACGGCAGAGCAAGCAGTGATCCGTGAATTACACGAAGAAGTCGGTATTGAAGCAACAACGGTAGAACCTTTTATTGCCCTTGCTCATGACTATCCCGATAAATCACTAAAGTTTGATTTCTTTCTTATTCACCAATTTAATGGTGAAGCTTTTGGTAAAGAGGGACAACCGGGCGAATGGGTAGCAATTAACCAACTCGCTGATTATGCCTTCCCTGAAGCGAATACGCCTGTACTTGAAAAAATCCAACGCTGTTTCGCTTAATCATTTACTTACAAATAAATAAGTT
>NZ_SSMG01000443.1 GCF_009873615.1 Photobacterium lucens | reverse complement strand
TAGTTAAGTTTGGAGTTTTGATGTTTCCATTTTTTGACCATCATGATTATATAAAAGATATTGATAACTGCGATTATCAAAGCTTTGAAGAAAAATTTATCTCTTTGGAAAACTTTAGTGCAGTTGCACATGCGTGTGTAGAGTTTCCGTTGTTTACAGTTTGTCCTCCAGCTTTCGAACCTCGAGAAAGTTGGGAAGATCTCACTAGCAGTTACTCTATTTCCGCTGAGATTCGTGAAGAAATGTTTGATGCTGGCTTTCATCCACTCAGTCGTGATCTTTATCTAAAGAAAACTTATTCTTCTGAGCCATTTGCAGACATAGCTCCGAACTTGGGAAGCCATGTAATAGTTGATTGTAACTACGGACTATTTTTCTATGAATTTAATGGTCGTTTTCTACGTTATGGTCTAGATCAAGCTATGTTCGAACGTTACCGTAAGCAGATACCTAAACATATCCCATTTAAAGGACAAGATGTACTGGATGTGGGCGCTATGAGAGGTCAGTTTGCAACCCAAAACGTCAAAAAAAGCACTTCTGAAATTGTAGAATACAGCGTTAAAAGTAAAGCTGAGCTTTTAAGTATTATAGAAAGAGTAAATACGACTCCAAAATCTAGTAGTCTCAAATTATGGTTTAGAGGGCAGCCAAGTGATTATATGATGAAAGATTTTAGCTCTCCTAAATATTCAACAGCACTGCCTTATAGAAACGTGACTGACTCATCTCTCATTCCATCTTTGTTTAGACTGAATTCTATTAATCAGAAAGACTACAAACAATATTATAAAGACCTACTGGAAACTCAAGTTTATGTTGACAGCGTAACTAGTCACCTAGGAATAAAAGATTATGTCCTCCGAAAAAATGGTGAAGATGAGAATGTTGATTTTTTTAAATCAACAGCTTGGGGGTTGTATGATTCAGGCATGACTTCTACTGCGGTGGATCAAGATGGTAATGAAGTATATAAAAAAGAAACATATCCTGGTTTTTTTGCTTTGCAAAAATCATTTTTCTTACAGCATTATGGTTTGCCTTCTCCTGTTTTAGACATAACTCATAGTTTGGATGTCGCATTGTTTTTTGCTCAGAACCAAATAGTTAAAGGAAAATATGAAAAAGTAGATAGCTCTCAAAGGCCAGTAATATATCTAATGCTACTTGATGAAAATGTAGATTTATTTATGCCTTCTCAGGGGATTTGTAAAGAGCATAGTTTACTGCGTCCACAGCGACAGGAGTGTGGTTTTATTGCTGGAGCATCAATGCTTAACCGGAATTATTACAGTAGGTTTATTTC
>NZ_SSMG01000442.1 GCF_009873615.1 Photobacterium lucens | reverse complement strand
ATAGATGCTTTACTAATAAAATTAATTATCATTACTATCTTTGATACGGAACACTAGATAGTTATTTTAATTACCGTTTAGTGGACTGTTTTATAAACTTTTCCTCCAGGTTTTATAGTAACCAATAGCGGTGACCTATGTGGTGAAGGTGGATGCAATGAAAAGAATAGGAAATATTTTAGAAATTTTGAAACCGTACATCGAGTCACTTCAATTATTTATTGTTTTTAACGGTCTTAATAAAGCGAATTAAAAGGTGGAGGGGTCACTACTCAGGCGCGTACTTATGTACCATCACACAGCAAGTAATTAAGAACGATAAGATCAACGTTATTTGCCACAAACCATCCTCATAAAATGACATTTGGTTGTCTGACCAAAAACGCAAACCGATATTGAATAGCTCACCTTTAATGCCAAGAATAAGTACCGTTGCTAGGTAATATTTAACGAAGTCAGTTAGCAAAATTTTGAAATAAGACAGGTACGTATTTAGCATTAGCAAGTCCTTAATTGAATGATAGTTCAATGTACTAATTAGGATTCTTGTTAGATGCAATGGCAGGCTAGTGATTCTTTGTATTCATCACCAGTTTTATTCTGAAGTGTCATGATGCGGATAGTGTTTTGCGAGTTGGTTCAAATATCACAGAGAGAAAAAAAGGGGAGCTGATAGTTAGCTCCCCTTAGCATTTATATTGCGTATCGCAATGATGGATTACGCTGTTTGTAGTTCAGCGTCTTGTGCTTCTTCTTTACGTGCTTTAACCACTAGAGAGAAACCAAATAGTGCGATAAAGCCAGTAATGAACATGCCAGTTGTTACTGTTAGCAGACCGTGTGCAGCGAATGCTGAAACTAGGCCACTTGCTGCAAAACATACCATGGTTTGCATGAAGTTAAGTAGGCCAGCAGCGGTTGCGCTACAGTTTTTAAAGTCAGACAGTGCAGCGCTAATAACAATCGGGTAAATCGCACCGTTTGCCACTGCTAGGAAGCAGAATGGGATCAGGATAGGCAAGATTGTTGTTACTGTAGTTGTTACCGAGATAACAAACATGACTGCTACGCTTGCGAAGAATAGCGCTAAAATCCACGGTAGAAGTTGCTTACCAGAGTAACGGTTAAGTAGCGTACGACAACCGTAACCACCTACGATGAATGCAACGGTTTGTGGTGCGTAGCTTAAACCAATGTCTGCACCTGAGTAACCCATTGCTGACATAACAAATGGTGAACCCGTTAGGTAAGCAAAGAATGCCGCAGAACATGCTGCGAAAATCACCATGTTACCCCAGAACTTTTTCGAGCGTAGGATTTGGCTGTAGTCTTTACGTAGCTGAACTGTCACGCTTTCTTGTTGTTGATCTAATGCTGCGCTTTCTTTTTCTTTCAGCGTTAGCATGGCAAGTACAACACCAAATGCTACAAGTGCGATGAAGATGCTGCGCCAGCCAAGGTTATGCTCTAACAATGCGCCAAGTAATGGTGCTAATGCAGGCGATAATGCAACTAAAGGCATGATGGTTGCGAATACACGCTCAGATGTTTTGCCTTCGTAACGGTCAACAACCACCGCTTGCCAAATCACTGTTGCACTACATGCACCTAATGCTTGAGCAAAACGCGCAAGTAGGAACACTTCGATGTTAGGTGCAAATGAACATGCGATAGAAGCCACGCTGAATAGGGCGATACCACCAACTAAAACTTTGATACGACCAATGCGATCAGACAGTGGACCGTAAACCAGTTGGCCTAATGCCATACCCAGTAAGAAAACACTCAACGATAGGCCGATAAGAGATTGTGATGTAGCAAAGTCGGCACGGATTGTTTCAAACGCAGGTAAGTACATATCTGTAGCTAAAAAGCCCAGCATACTTAGACATGCGAACCAGAATAGGGTGATTTTTGATGGTTTAGCGAGTTCTTTTTTCATTTTTATAATAACTATATCTATAAGACATAGTGATAGTGTAATGCTGGTTTTCATTGCTGTGAAACGCTAATATTTCAACATTGCTTTCAAAAAATTTGATTTGATATGTTTTCATACAATGATCTCCAAGTTATCGACGTTGTCGCCCGTCGTGGCAGCTTTTCAGCGGCAGCGGAAGAATTGCACAAAGTGCCGAGTGCGATAAGTTATACAGTTCGGTTAATAGAAGAGCGATTAGCTGTCGAATTATTTGTTCGATTACACAGGCAGGTGAAATTAACGCCAGCAGGCAAGTATTTTGTTGAAGAAGCACGCAAGCTGATTAAGCAAATGGATACCATCAAATACCAAACTCAACGGGTTGCCAATGGCTGGTCGGAAAATGTTTCGGTGGCACTTGATACTGTGGTTCGCCAAAGTCGAGTGAATACCTTAGTGCGTGATTTCTATCTGCATTTTCCAGATGTGGAGCTGCACTTAACCATGGAAGTGTTTAATGGCGTATGGGATGCCTTAGCCGATGGTCGTGCTGATATCGCCATTGGTGCAACAGCGGCAGTGCCGATTGGTGGTAGCTTTGATTATCGTGATATGGGCGTTTTAACGTGGAAGTTTGTGGTTGCGCCTGAGCATCCATTAGCAGCGGTTGATCATCCTATTGAGCCTCATGAATTAGCGCAATATCCTGCGATTTGTTTAGAAGACACCTCACGTACCTTGCCTAAACGTACCACTTGGCTGATGGATAACCAACGCCGCATTATGGTGCCGAGTTGGTACAGTGCTTTTCAATGTTTAGAAGCCGGATTGGGGATCACTGTTGTGCCTAGCCATATGGCTATCAGTAAAATTGAATCAGGCAAGCTGGTTGAAAAGGAATTGGCAATAAAGCCCTCTATGAGCCCGTGTTGTTTAGCGTGGAATACGGAAAGTATGAGCCCTGCAGTAAGTTGGCTATTGGACTATTTAGGTGATAGTGAGCAGCTTCACCATGAATGGATGCGCTAGATGTTTCTAAAAGTGTTTTAAAAAATTTGCCCCATCATCTGACGGGGCAAAGGGTATTCTACTTATTAAATTTGCGATTAATGACCGTAACGCTTTTGCCATTCGAGCTCAATCGCTGTTAGCCATGTTGGGTTTGGCTCAGCAATAGCAGGGTAGAGCTTAAATGATTGGCTTTTATATGGCTCTGGCAAGGCTTTAAAGGCTTGTGGTTTTAATATGGTTGGATCGCCCCATATTTTTGTATCTGCCTTGCGAGCTTGCGCTTCTGGACTCATTAAAAAGTTAATCGCCACTAATGCGCCTTCTTTTGCTGTCGCATTCCAAGGGATCGCTAAAAAGTGAACGTTTGTTAATGCACCAGCTTTAAAAGCATAAGTCTTGGCGGTGTCAGTTAAGTTGCCGTTTTCAATGGCTGCTAGAGCGGCATTAGGGTTAAAGGTGATCGCTAATAAAAGCTGTTGATCATCTAATAACTGGACCGTTTCTGCTGTACCTGCTGGGAATTGTTTACCACCACGCCATGCGACTTTATTCAGCTGATCTAAATAGTGCCAAAGTGGTGCGGTGACTTTATCAAACAAGGCTTTTTCAGCGGGTAACGATAAGGGCTGGTATAACGCTTGTTTATCGGTTGTGAGTTCAAGCAATGCCGCTTTTAAAAAGCTACTGCCATGAAACTCTGGCGGACGAGGGTAGCTAATTTTCCCCGGGTTTTGCTGTGCTAATGCCAATAGTTGTTTAAAACTTTGTGGTGGATTTTTTAACTTAGTGGTGTCGTAAATGAACACCAGTTGTCCCACTCCCCAAGGTGCTTCATAACCGTCTGTTGGAACGGTGAAATCTTTATCTATCGGTAATGAGGTATCAACGTATTTCCAGTTAGGTAAACGTTGAGTAAACGGACCATACAATAGGTGATGTTGTTTCATAGAGCGGAAATTTTCACCGTTGATCCAAACCATATCAACGCTACCGTCTTGGTTTTTATTGGCGGCTTTTTCTGCCAGTAAACGCTGTGTGGTTTCTGCAATGTCAGTGACTTTCACTTGCTTTAACGCGACACCGTATTGTTGTTGCAGCTGTTTATCTGCCCATTTTAGGTATTCATTGATCTCTTGGCTGCCACCCCAAGCATTGAAGTAAACGGTTTGACCTTTGGCTTTATCAAGCACTTGTTGCCATGATGCTTGTGGTAGCGAAGGTGTTGACGTTGTTTGCTCTGGTATTTCAGCATACGCAGCAGTGGAGAGTACAAGCGATAACGCAATGCCTTGCGACAGTGCTTTTAAATAGGGCATGTTGCACTGTGGCATCTTAAATAGTGATTTCATTCATCTTCCTTTGCTGCTTGTTGTTTTCGTTATTGTTATGCGCTTTGTAAGGCTATTTACGCATCCATTGATGGTAACGCTGCACTAACGATAATAGCTTTTGTGGTGCGTTGTGTTGTTTCCACACTCCAGCGGTATATTTCGCAGCTTCACTCATGGTCGGGTAAGGATGGATCGTCGATAAGATCTTGTTTAGTCCTAATTTGTGACGCATTGCTAACGTAAATTCTGCCAATAGTTCACCACCATGATGACCAACAATAGTGACGCCTAAGATCTTGTCGCTATTTGGTGGTGTCAGCACCTTGATGAAACCTTCATTGTTGTTATCGGTGATCGCACGATCTAAATCCGCAATATCATAAGTATAGATTTTGTATTCAATACCTTGTGCTTGCGCTTCTTTTTCGTTTAATCCCACTCTTGCTAACTCTGGCGAGGTGTAGGTAACGGCTGGCAATACCGAGTAGTCGGTTTTAAATTTTTTAATGGCACCAAATAAGCTGTTAACTGATGCATACCATGCTTGATGTGCTGCGGCATGGGTCAGTTGGAAAGGACCAGCCACATCACCAACCGCATAAATATTTGGGTGCTGGGTTTGCAGATAGTCATTAACCTTGATGGTTCCTTGTGGTGTCGTTTCAATGTTTAGCGTCTCTAAACCGAAACCTTGGGTATTGGCAACACGACCAAGGGCGACAATGACTTGATCAAATTCCACTTCGACTGATTGGTTATTCGCAAGATCATCTAATTGCGCAAGATGATATTCACTATTGGATGCTTTAAAGCTCACCGCTTTGTGCTGAAGCAATACCTTCACACCTTCATCAGTGAGTTTATTGCGAATAACACAAGCCGCATCGTTATCTTCACGATTGAGTAATTGCTCAGCCATTTCAACCAAGGTAACAGACGAACCTAAACGATTGAACGCTTGTGCTAATTCACAACCAATAGGACCACCGCCAAGAATAAGCAGTTTTTTCGGCTGTTGTTCTAGTTGCCATAAGGTGTCGGAAGTGAGCGGAGCAACATCTTTTAACCCTGTAATGTTTGGCAATAGCGGTGAAGCACCTGTGGCAATAATGATGTTACGTGTCGTGATGATCGTATCGTTCACTTTCACTTGCCAAGGGGAAACGATAGTGGCATCACCTTGAATACAGTTCACGCCTAGCTTGGTGTATCGTTCAATAGAGTCATGCGGTTCGATATCGGCAATAACGTGATGTACTCGCTGCATAACGGCTTTGAAATCGATAGCTTCAATGTTGGCGTTAATGCCTAACTGTTTCGCTTGTTGGATTTCATGAGCACTGTGGGCGGCACGAATTAACGCTTTAGAGGGGACACAGCCTGTATTTAAGCAATCGCCACCCATTTTATGTCGTTCAATCAAGGTCACTTCAGCTTTTACTGCGGCAGCAATATATGAGCTAACTAAACCGCCAGCACCTGCACCAATGACGACTAGGTTTTGATCAAATGAGTGAGGTTTTTGAAAGCCTTGGTAAACCTTTTGGCGTTTTACTGCGTTGACAATGAACTTGGCAATCAGAGGAAACGTACCGAGTAGAGCTAACGATAGCAATACTGGGGTAGAAACAATGCCACGCAGTGATTCAATATTACTGAGCTGGGTTCCGGCATTAATGAAAATAGCCGTAGCAGGTAACATGCCTAATTGGCTTATTAGATAAAAGGTACGTGTTTTAATGGGAGTTAAACCCATCAATAGGTTGATCAGGAAAAACGGAAACACAGGGATCAAGCGTAGCGTTAGGAGATAAAATTCGCCTTCTTTCTCAATCCCTTGGTTAATGGTTTTTAAGCGATAGCCAAAACGCTGTTGTACCCAGTCACGTAGAATAAAGCGGCTTGAGAGAAATGCTAAGGTTGCACCAATGGTGCTGGCAAATGAGACAATGATCAGGCTAGGCCAGAAACCAAAAATAGCGGCTGCTAGCAAGGTTAAAATGGCGGCACCCGGTAAGGATAAGGCAGTCGCTAGAACGTAAATAGCAAAGTACGACACATAAGCCACGATTGGCTGGCTTTGAATTTTCGTTTGTAGGGCAGATTGCTCCTGCTTGATAAAATCAAGCGTGAGGTATTGCCCAAGATCGAAATGGATCCAGCTTGCAATCAGGCTAACAATCACGATGAGTAAAGCGAGCTTTTTCTTATCCATATATCTCACCTTATTTGTTTTGCTGAGTATCAGCTTGTGATTTGTCTTGCTCTTGGTTAGCCGCAACATCATTGGGTTTAATTGGCAGAGTACAGAAGCCTTGCTCTGGCACGTCCAATGCGGTGTTAAATTTAGCGGATAGGTTTTGGAAACTGACTAATGCGGTGATCTCTATGATGTCATCGCTGCTGTACCACTGCTGGAGAGCATGAAGCATCTCATCAGTAACACGTTGCCCTGTAATGGTCATGGCTTCCGTGTAGGTAAGCACAGCGCGTTCTTGCTCCGTAAATAAATCAGAGTGTTGCCAATTTGCCAATGCTTTGATTTTTTCTTCAGAATCACAACGCTCTGCCAACTTCATACCGTTAGCATCAACACAGAATGCACAGTCATTGAGTTGTGACACACGAACACAGATCAGCGAGCGTATCACAGCTTGGATAGGGGATTTTTTGCGATCGAGAAAACCGAAAAATCCTGCGACTAACCAAAACAGTACAGGTTTGCGGCCCCAAAGCTTAGCTGGGTTTAGCACTTGCCCATAATGTCGAGCTTGGAGCCATAGCAAGGGTTTTACCCAGAGAGAGTCGATTTTCTTGATTGAGATACGCACAGCCATTCCTTAAAACAGATACCTAAAAAGCGAGTTGCTAGGGTATACATGTAGACCTTAACTGTATGTATTGTATTTCATTTACTAAGAATTATGGCTTTTTCGCCAATCAGTTGGCGAAAATAAAACCAATGGTGAAGAAAATAAAAGGCGAGGAGGATGTTGTAAATAGCGATAAATGTGATGCGAGATTAATAAAGCGTTAAATATTTGACGTTATAAAAAACAAAATTAAATATTTATGTTTTAGCATTGATATAAAACAAGAAGTTATTAATTACTTCTAAGTGCGTTATTTTGCTAGTTCTTATTATGAGCTTTATGTATTAAAAGATATAAAATAGAGTAGGCTGGTTAGGCATTATTCTAAATATATATTTAGTAGGTATACTTAGAAATAAAAGAATGAACATCTTTTATTTCTAAGTTAAATAGAATTGTCGAAATAGATTTATTAAGAAAGGGCTGATAATAATTCGTTTCGACGTTGCTCAGGAATAACAGACCAATGTTGACCACTTATTGCACCTTCTAGCGCCCATAGTAATTCAAGACTAAGTGGACTGTTTTGCGCTTTTTGTAGCGCTTGGTATGCACCTAAAGCACCAGCAGCTTGAAGTTGTTCGATAGTCTCTATGCCTGCTTTTTTAAGCATTCTTTCGTTTGATAACCGTAGGTTTGGTAAGTCTTTTATACGGTCAGGTACGCAACTCTCCTTTTCTTGCTTGTCTTTTTCTGCTGCATCCAATGAATACCGACCTTGAGCAACGATCTTTTCAGGTTCGTCCCACCAATTATCAGGTATTGCGTAGTGCTTGGTTACAACAGGGAAGCCACGTTTCTTATAAACATAAGGCTCAAGACCTGCTTTTTTGAATTCCTTTTCGGTTTCAGCGTTTGCGCGTAAATGAAGTTTATCATTTACAACTAATGCAAACATTGTATCACCAGCAAAAATGCCAAAACCGCCAAACATCGACCGTGATTTTACAGATCCAAAATGGTCAAATAATTTTAATGAATCTTTTAATATTGGTTTATCCATGCTTCTACTCGGTGAAATAAATATGAGTGTCACCTAAACATCAAGAGCGAGGAATTAGATTAATCAATCTTCATAATAGACTTGTCAATATATTGTTAAAATAATCGTCATTATATTGGCGAGACTAATTATAATCCTTCGGTAACCCCGCTACCGTGAATTAATAATAATTGTTAGGCCGGAGGTTTTGCGTCTTAATCTTTCAATTAATTTGCCTGTTCGTGACTATATAAAGT
>NZ_SSMG01000441.1 GCF_009873615.1 Photobacterium lucens | reverse complement strand
ATGAATAAATTTTGGTATTTTGCATTAATCTCACTCATCGCATCGACTACTGCGTGTGATATGGAAAGAAAAGTTGATTTTGAATCATTTTCGCTTTCGCCTAATGAAATTAAAGCGAATGATATTCATGGCTTTATTATTACAGAAAAAAATAATCCATTAACGATACCGCAAACATTTAACCAAATTCAGCGGTTATCGCATACACTACTCAAAAGTGACTGGTTACTGTCTCCAGACTACCTTTGTAATATCAATGAATTGCTATCACTATTAAAAGGTACTCAATTAACTGAAGCTCAACCCTTTATTAAAGAGTTAGAGCAAGCAAAACGCACCTACCGAACTAATTTATTCCGTATTCATGCGTACGCTCAAACACTCCAGCGTTCTATTGATAAAACAGAACGACGTTATAATTCTGAAATTAATGAGCATGAGAGAAAATTAGCCGTTTTATCTCATTCCAATGAATATTATTTAAACAAAATAGCTGAAATAAATAGGAAAATACAAGTTCAACAACACGTTTTCTTTAATAGTAAAAATACGCTTTACAATGCATTAAATAATGTTGTTAAAGATCCTGTTGTCGCTTTTAATATTAATGATAATCTTAAATTCGACCTTAAGAAAAAACTGACTCCAGACTGTGAGCGTTTTTGGGGTGACTATGAGCTTTTAAATATACAAGATGCAAAATACTGCACCTATATTAATCTTGACAGTTTAGTTAGCTATATTACGCCAAATAATAAAGAACAGGTGATTAATATTATTCAAACTGAAGCCGTGAAAGTTTGGCGCGCTATGACCTATTTAAATGGTTTCTATGATACAAAAAATAACACTCATTATTTTGCCAACAACTTACGTTCTCAGTTGATCAATGTACAAAATAACTATGCTTACAGACAAACCTTATGTCAGCGTAAATGCCCATCAAGCCTTGCTTTAGAACAGCAGTTAGCAAAATTAAAAGAAGAGAAACTCACCGTCATTGATAAAGCACTCGTCGACGAAAACAACAAAATTGATGTTCATTCTATCGCTTTTAGTAAGCTGCTTAATCATACGTTCACATCAGAAAACCTAGGGCTGAGTGATCCCCTCACTCCGTTTTCAGATCTTTACCACAATCCGCAGGTTGTGGACTCTTTCACTGCTGAATATGCCCATAAAATTGTTGCAAGTTATCCAAAAGATTACATTATTTCAGTCAGTCAAAACGGTAAATATATAATTCCTAATATTAAAGATAGCCATTACTCGTTATTTTTTAGTGTGGATCCCTCATGCAGCATTATTTATCAACCAACCGAATCTGAGCGTTTGCCAAAAGTCATTACGCATAAAACAGATCATGTTAAGACGAAAGATCACGGCTTAACCGAAGTTATTGGACATAACCTAAAACAGAAATGGTTTAATTACGCATAAACGTAAGCAATCAATATCTTACTACATTTATTGATAGCCAAAAGATTTAGCGACTTGAAGCCAATTATTTCTCTGCTTTGCACTAATCTTTATTGATGGAAGAGCTTCTAAAACATGAACAATCGAGGCATATTCTCCCTCTTGGCACCGTGATACACCTCCATCAAGTTCAGCATGAAACAAAGGTGTATTTTTCTGCTTATCTATACACCAATTTCTATACATTTTTCCTTGTTGCTCATTGCACACCGATACTACTAGCTGATGAAATGCTTGCTCTGTTTCGTCCTTGGCTCCACAAAGTATGGTTTCATAGTTAACAAACCCCAAGGTTGGATGATAAATCGCTAACCCTTTATGCTGGACTAGTTGTACATCACTCTCAATTGCATCCACAAATTTAGCGGGTGCAACCGAATCTTCAGCAGCCCCAAGACTGGATACCACACCTACAGCGGATAGAAGGCAAACCTTCAACATATAAGAACCCACACTTTTCATATATCCCACCTTTTATTGTTCTAATAACTTGGGAAATCTAGCAACAGAATAATGTTTTCACACATATGGTTATAGCAGAATTTCTGATAAACAATTAATTTTTATAAAATTTATCTTATGGCTATTAACGAATTTTCTGGCATTAAATGTGTACATTCGACATCGTTGCTATAATAAACAATATACATAAGAGGGATAATTCTTATCTATAAGACACTTTTAAACTACGTATGCGCTACATTCTTCATATAGGGATCGGTAATATAGTTGCATATATTTGTTTGAGGTAATCCTATGGAAGATAAAACACTTATTGCAGATACACATAGCATTCTGGATGCATTTATTGAAAATGGCTTACATAAGAAATATCCGATTTATTGCCAATTTCCACACTGCCAAAGCTTATTAGATAAGCATCAATATGATGAAGAGTTTGATATTGAATTTAACGACGGTTACCGACATCAAAATGAAAAATAGCCCATATCTCTTTACACGATTGAAATCGAAGCCATAAAAAAACCGACGCTGTGATAACGTCGGTTTTACTTGAATTATAATGTTTACGTTATGCTTGGCGACGCTTTTGTACGTCTGCCGCTAGTTGACGCAACACTTTTTCAGTATCAGCCCAACCAATACAAGCATCAGTAATACTTTGACCGTAAGTTGGCTCTACGCCATCAACGATATCTTGACGACCTTCAACCAAATGGCTTTCAATCATCACACCAAAGATAGACTTATTACCGCTTGCGATCTGCTCACCTACATCTTGAGAAACAATTGGCTGATTCTCAAATTTCTTTAGGCTGTTTGCATGGCTAAAGTCGATCATCACTTTAGAACGATGACCTGCTTTCTCTAGCTGATCAGTCACTGCTTTAACATCTTCAGCACTGTAGTTAGGTGCTTTACCACCACGCAGAATAATATGGCAATCTTCGTTACCTGCTGTTGCAACAATCGCAGAATGACCATACTTAGTTACAGATAAGAAATGGTGCGGTGCGCTTGCTGAACCTACTGCATCTGTTGCAATCTTGATGTTACCGTCAGTACCGTTTTTAAAGCCAACAGGACAAGAAAGACCTGATGCTAATTCACGGTGAACCTGAGATTCCGTTGTACGTGCGCCAATCGCGCCCCAACTGATCAAATCACCCATGTACTGTGGTGTGATCATATCTAAAAATTCGCCTGCTGTTGGCAAACCCGAATCAGTTAAATCAAGTAGCAGCTTACGACCAATACGTAAACCATCATTGAGTTGGAAACTGTTATCCATGTAAGGGTCGTTAATCAAACCTTTCCAGCCAACAGTCGTACGTGGCTTTTCAAAGTAAACGCGCATAACAATTTCAAGATCAGCACTTAATTCATCACGCAGTTCCTTCAAACGCTGACCATACTCAATGGCTGCTTTTGTATCGTGGATTGAACAAGGGCCAACAATCACAAGAAGACGGTCATCTTCATCGTTTAAGATATTATGAATGGCATTTCGGGCTTGATATACCGTTTCAGAAGCACTTTCTGTTGCTGGAAATTTTTCTAATATTGCTACTGGTGGTAATAGTTCTTTGATCTCGCTAATGCGGACATCATCTGTTTTATGCATGCTTATACTTCCCGTATCGCTACACTACGTCCATGTCGGTCAAATTGATGTAGTGTATTTTCTCCAAATAGTCGTTGTTAACTTATCGCCTTAACCCTTCTAGTGCAATGGGTTATTGACATAAAAGTCGACATTTTTTAACCAATTTACATCATCAATAATACTATTGTGTTCAATAAATCATAACAAAATACGTTTTATTACCCTAATACAGATATAAAACAAATACTTTT
>NZ_SSMG01000440.1 GCF_009873615.1 Photobacterium lucens | reverse complement strand
TTTTGCAAAACTCATATAGTTATTTTCAATCTGATATTATTGATCAAGATGTGAAGTACTACCTTACAAAATATCAAAATAATACTGTTATTATTACGCGGACAGATAGCGGAATACCCAGTAGACATTATGATACGGTTGATATCGACCTAGTGATGTCGAACCCAGACAATATCCTTAAAAATAGTTTGTCTATGGAAGGAGGAATTAAAAGAGCCAGTGTTGAAAATATAAGAAATTTAATAAGAGATCTAAAAATTAACAGCTCTTCTGTCGGTCAAATAGAATCTTATGTTGTCTCCCCTGTTATGGAGTCAAACATGAGGAGAATGGGATTTAAACACGCCCAACGAGGATGTTAACTTTACACTTTTAATGTATTGGTGAGTATATGTT
>NZ_SSMG01000439.1 GCF_009873615.1 Photobacterium lucens | reverse complement strand
TTTACCGGGTTTGAATAGTTATTTTTCTGCTCTGTTATGGTGAGAAATAACCTAAAGAGATATGATCCGAGTGATGGGATTGACGGGGGACTAACAATTAACTATCGAGCTTAGGCTATGTTAAGTGGTAATCTAGTTCAGCTAACTTAACTTATTAAGGATATTTTATGCCTCATCTTCGTTTTCGTGCTGTTGAATTTGATACGGTAAAAGCACTATCAACGGCATTGGTTGATGATTTACAGCCGTTAATGTCATGCCCTCGAGAAGATTTTACACTAGAGCACATTCCTGCTTCATTTATCTTCGATGGCGAAGTATCAGATGCTTACCCGTTTGTTGAAGTATTATGGTTTGATCGTGGGCAAGAGACGCAAGATAAAGTCGCTGCTGTAATTACCGCAGCCGTTCGTAAAGCGGTAGATAATGTAGAGCAAGACGTAGCTGTGATTTTCACTGCGTTAACAGCAACTGCTTATTACGATAATGGACAACATTACTGATCCTTTTCTCCTCAAACAGGCAATGTCACGTTTTTAATTCTTCACTTTCTTATTTTGTCAGCTCATTTTTGATGGGCTGGCTTGCTCTGTTTAAGGGTTAATATGGCACGTTATACAAAAACAAAACTTGTTGCTGGTGTCGGGGTTGTTGCTGGTGCCTTAGGTTTAGGTGCGTTTAATGCATCATTTGATGTATCCACTCAGCCTGATGTTACCAATGAGGTTTTTGCTCCTCATTTTTCATATCGTTGTATGGAAAGCGTGATAGCACCACCATTAGACATTGATGGTGAGTTAACGGTAGCTGTTTGGAATATTTATAAGCAACAGCGCAGTAATTGGCGTAGTGCGTTAGAGCAGTATGCGCATGGAACGGATTTAGTCTTATTGCAAGAAGCAAGCTTAAATACGGATTTAAAATCGTATTTAGATGCGAATAGCTGGACAGTGAGAATGGCGAATGCGTTTCGTTTTCTTGATACACCAGCAGGTGTAATGAATTTATCGCGTGTGGATGCAAAGCAAACTTGTGCTTATTTAGCGATGGAGCCTTGGCTTCGCTTGCCAAAATCAGCATTGCTGTCTGAATTTTCACTGTCAAATGGACAAACATTGGCTGTAGTGAATTTACACGGGGTGAATTTTGCGTTGGGATTGGATGAATATAAAGCGCAGCTTAATAGCTTAAAATCAGTATTAGCAAACCATACTGGACCCATTATTTTGGCGGGGGATTTTAACACTTGGCGTCAAGGCAGGATCAAAGTGTTGAAGTCATTTGCCCATTCGTTAGGCTTAAAAGAAGTGAGTTTTGCAGATGATCAACGTATTCGTGTATTAGGTAAGCCGTTGGATCATTTGTATTATCGAGATTTGAGGTTAGTGGCATCAGAAGCACCACGAACGGATGCTTCTGATCATAATCCACTATTAGCAACGTTTAGATTAAATCACTAATTATTTTAGCTTGCTGTGTTAGGCCACAAGGATCAAAAGTGGCCAAACAATCAGTGTTAAAAGCCAAGGTAGTACAGCAACGATGATAGCTTGAGAGCGATCAAAATCTGTCCAAGCACCTACAGCTGCATAAGTTAATGCGATATACCACGGCGCTAGCAGTGGAATAGTCGTTGCAAACGGCGCCCAAGGATTATTTAACGGCAGTTTTAATAACCCATTGATACTATTTAAATCAGCGGCATTCGGTAGAATATTGGCATGATTAAAGAGCACGTTAATATAACTGGCAATATCACCAATAAATGAAGGCAGCATGATAAAACAAGATGCTGCTAACCATTTACCATAGCTATGTTGATATTGACTGCCCTTGGTTGCCATTTTCAGCCATAACGCTAATAGAAAAATAACTGCCGTTCTACCGATAAAATCACTAAAGACTTCACCTGCTAATAGCACTTCCTTTGTTAGCCATGCTTGTTTAACTTCTTCGTTAACACTGCCTAATTGGCTTTGCATCGCTTGTTGTAACCAAGCGAGATCAACGTGATTAAAATACCCGCCCCATAAGATAAATGAGCCAAGAATAATGATCAGATAGGGTAAGAACGCCCATTTAGGACGTTCATGTACCGCGGCAAAACAATCAATCGGTGAGCGGAAAAGATCAACGAGAGCGATGAATGGATTTTTCGAGGGTGTCATGCTTTAACCTTGCTTGTATCTACGACCAGTTTGAGTGTTTGGCCTTGTTTTAGATACTTTTTATTATCGAGATTATTCCATTTTACTATTTGTTTTACCGTAACTTTGTGACGTTGAGCAATAACACTCAAGCTGTCACCACTTTTCACTTTATAGCTAATCGTTTTGGATTTACTCGTCGGCTTGATATTACTTTTTGCCGAAGACATCGTACTGACTTTTAGCTTTTGACCTAAGCGTAATGTGGCTTTCGTTGATAGCTGGTTCGCTTTTGCAAGCGAGCTAACTGAAGTATTGTATTGACGAGCAATCGCCCACAAAGTATCGCCAGGTCCCACGATATGATGGGTCTGTTTGATTGCCGTACGGTGTTGTACGTTAACCAGAGAGGTTGACGATGATGGCACTTTTAGCTTCTGACCAATACGGATATGACTGCTCTTTAGGTGGTTTGCTTGTTTAAGCGCAGCCACGCTGGTGTTATGACGCTCTGCAATCACACCTAAGCTATCACCAGATTTAACCGTATAAGTCGTTGTCAGTGTGCTTAATGATTTACGTTTGTTATTGGCAAATGCACGATTAAATTCATTTACGTGATTAATCGGTAGCAGTAAGTGATTTAAACCGTTAGGAGCGGTAACACCACGACGATAAGCTGGGTTTAGATCTTTGATTTCCGCTGTACTAATACCTGCAAATTTGGCCGCAATATCTAAATCCATTTGAGTGTTGGGTTTGACGAGCGCAACCGCAGGTTTATTACTGATTGCAGGCAAGTGCAAGCCATACTTGTCTTGGTGTTTGATGATATCAGCGATAGCGTATAGCTTTGGTACATAGCTACTGGTTTCTTGAGGTAAATCTAATGACCAGTAATCCGTTGGTTTACCAAGAGCTTTATTTTTCTTTATTGCACTAAATACTCTGCCTTCACCAGTATTGTAGGCAGCTAATGCGTATTGCCAGTTACCATCAAATTTATCGTGAAGATAATTGAGTAGTTTCAGCGCAGCTTCTGTGGATTTAACAATATCGCGGCGACCGTCGTACCAGCTATTTTGTTTTAAGCCAAAACGGCGACCAGTATCAGGGATGATCTGCCAAAGACCTGCTGCAGCACTGCTAGAGTAAGCATTGGTATCAAAGGAGCTTTCTACAATAGGAAGAAGGGCGATTTCTAACGGCATGCCACGTTTTTCAACTTGCTCTGTGATGTAGTACAGAAATGGCTGGGCACGCTCGGCAATGATTTCTAAATTACGTGGGTGTTTTAAGTACCAGTTGCGGTAGTAACGGATACGTTTGTTATTCGGGATTGGGGTATCGATTTGCATGGCAATGCGATCCCAGACATCTTTTTGCTGCTGAGGTGTGATTTTTTTTACCTCAGGGATTTCCTTATTTGGTTGAGTTTCAAACAAAGGAGGAAGGGTTACTGTTGCAGGCTTTTCAACGACAGTACTCGTATCGTTAGTATCGGCTTTTTTTGCAGGGGGCTGCGTGGTTTCACAGCCGACAAGCAAAAGCACGCTTGCTAATAGAATTCGTGATTTCATGACAGTCGTCTTTTTATAAAGTGGCTGGAGATAATACTTGTCCAACCACCTTAGTGACAAGACTTCGTCAATTAAAACTTATCCTTCCAGCGTCGAAGTGCTGCGAATGTCTCAAGATCAGAGTCGTCATACGCTTTGTCTGCGACAGAACGTTTGATGCTTGGCTGATCACAACGAAGGAATGGATTGATCAACTTTTCTAAGCTTAATGTTGATGGCAACGTACTTTCCCCATTTGCACGAAGGCGAATTACTTTATCGCGATATTTCTGCAAATGAGGGTTGTCTTGCTCAGCAACAAGGGCAAAAGCAAGGTTGCTTGCGGTGTATTCATGGGCACAAAAAATTTCTGTTTCGTCAGGAAGTGCCGCAATTTTTTGTAGTGAATCGAACATTTGGGCAGGCGTGCCTTCAAATAAGCGACCACAGCCAGCAGAGAAAAGTGTGTCACCACAAAATAGTTTCTCATCTCCCACGTATACAACGTGCCCTAGTGTATGGCCTGGTACGCTCATGACCATAAAACGTTCACCGAAAATATCGACTTGGTCGCCATCTTCGACAGGTTGGGTGATACCAGGGATTGGCTCGCTTGCAGGGCCTACGACTTTGATTGTCGGGAAACGGCGTTTTAATTCGCTGATCCCACCGATGTGATCAGAATGGTGGTGGGTGATAAGAATAGCGTCCAGCGTAAGATTATTTTTTTCTAATGCTTCAAAAACCGGGGTTGCATCGCCCGGATCGACGACAACACAATGATTTTCTTTGTTGTGAATGAGCCAGATGTAATTGTCATTAAATGCGGGTATGCTTTTAACTGTTAGCATGAATTTCTTCTCCAGCCTTATTCAGGTGTTGAGCAGTACTATTATGAAGCCAGCGCGTACAGTAACACATATCGAGGTGCCTTATTCATGGTCTGATGTGACCAATGGAGAATGGGTGGCACAGTTATTACAAGCTCGAATCGATGAGTGGTGTCCGAAGCTGTTTGGTTACCATATGTTAAAGCTTGGTGGCTTAAGTGCAGAGCTGACCAGTGGTCATTGTAATATCCAGCATCAAATTAGTGTAGATAAATTCAGTACTTATCGTAGCGTAGAAGCTGAATCTTTTGAATTACCCTTTATTGAAAAGTCATTTGATGCCTGTTTGCTTATTCATCAACTTGATTATTCATCTGATCCCCATCGCTTGTTGCGTGAAATAGATAGAGTAATGGTTGATGATGGCTATTTATTGCTAAGTGGCAATAATCCATTGAGTATTAATGGTATTTTCGGACTGTTACCGTGGAATCGTAACAAAGCCCCTTGGAATGGTCGGATGTATTTATCGTCACGAGTGATTGATTGGTTAGGGGTGTTAAATTATGAAGTTATCTATCACGAAACGTTTGCCGTTTTACCGGCTACTCGTCATCTCGCGTGTTCAACTTGGTTAGAAAATATGCTATCTGAGCCATTATCAGCAATTGGTAGCATGTATTTTATTGTGGCTCGAAAGCGCACGTTTCCATTAAAGCCGATAAAACCGAAATGGAAAGTGAGGCGTCAGTTGGCTCCGTTACAAGTTAATTGTCGTACCGAAGCCAGAAGTGAAGCAGTAAAGCAAGAGTCGTCGTTAAATTAACTTGTTTGATAGCCTTCGTCAGTGTGATTGGGAGATTCAGCTGCAGTTCTTGCAAGCTCATCACAACGTTCATTCTCAGGATGACCCGCATGTCCTTTTACCCAATGCCATTGCACTTGATGGCGTTGGGTTTCTCTATCTAACCGTTGCCATAAATCCGCATTCTTAACCGGTTTCTTATCTGTTGTTTGCCAACCACGTTTTTTCCAATTATGGATCCATTGGGTAATTCCTTGGCGTACATATTGGCTATCAGTGGTAAGATCAACGCGACAAGATTCTTTAAGGCTTGCTAGTCCTTCAATGGCTGCAAGTAGCTCCATGCGATTATTTGTTGTCATGAAAAAGCCGTCGCTGAGCTCTTTTTCATGTTGTTTGTATCTCAGCACCGCGCCATAGCCACCTGGGCCTGGATTTCCTAAACAAGAACCGTCTGTGAAAATTTCTACCTGCTTCATCATATTTGGTAGTATTGCCCTAGATAAAAACTTAAGTCTGACACATAAGCCACTATGAAAGCCACTAACCAACGCATTATTGTATTCGATACAGAAACCACAGGTATGAATATGAGCGGCCCGCATTACGAAGGCCACCGTATTATTGAAATTGGTGCGGTTGAAATCATCAACCGTAAATTGACCGGTAACACTTTCCACGTTTACATCAAACCAGATCGTCCTATCGATCCTGAGGCAATTGATGTTCACGGTATTACTGATGAATTCTTAGTCGGTAAACCGAGTTACGCTGAGATCCACCAAGAGTTTATTGATTTCATCGATGGCGCAGAGCTTGTCGCTCACAACGCGTCGTTCGATATCGGCTTTATGGATTATGAATTCCAGTTAATGGGCTCTGATCTTAAGAAGACCGAAGATATCTGTAAGGTGACCGATACCTTGGAAATGGCGAAACGCTTATTCCCTGGTAAACGAAATAACCTTGATATTTTATGTTCTCGTTATGGCATAGATAACTCTCACCGAACGCTGCACGGCGCTTTGCTCGATGCCGAGATCCTCGCTGACGTTTACTTAATGATGACCGGTGGTCAAACATCATTAAAGTTAAGTAGCGACAGTGAAGGTGATAGCGGTACAGAATTTGCGATTAAGCGTTTAACGGGGGAGCGAAAAGGATTAAAGGTTATCCTTGCTGCTGCCGATGAACTAACTGCACATGAAGAAAGGCTTGATTTGATCGGTAAAAAAGCTGACGTTCTTTGGCGTCTGTAGGAGAGTTATGCTAAAGCGGTTATGGATATGTTTGGCTGTTTGGCCATTGTTTGCTTGGGCGCAAGGCAATGATCAAATGACGTGGCTTGATAACCGCTTTCGTGTTGATCCTACTATTAAACAAGTCTCGTTCATGGTTAAGCGTGAAGAGCCAAGTCGTCCTGTTATTTTAGTTGCCCCTGATGGCTCGAAATATTATTCAAGCCGCCATCCGAAAAATGTTTCTTGGTACTCAGAAGACGATCTCGACATTATTTCTATTGATTCACCAATGGCTGGACCTTGGCAAGCTATTGGGCGAGTATCGCAAGATAATCGTATTACTTTGCTGTCGAACCTTCGCTTAACCGCTGATACTTTACCGCAAAATTTATATCAATCTGAGGTTCTGAAATTCTCTGCCAAGTTATTACAAAACGAACAACCGTTGACGGTTCGTGACTTTTTGGATCGGGTGAAATTGCGGATTTTGTTTTATCCATTCATTGCTGATGAGCAGGTGTTGCCTAACAATATGCAGCCAGAGCCGACAGTGATTGGCGATTTTGCAGATGATGGACAAGATCGCGATGAAAAAGCTGGAGACGGTATTTTTACTCTATCGCTACCTGTTAATGTTGATCCGGGTAAATACCGTGTGGTGATCAAATCGATGAATGGCGTATTCTCTCGGGCGTTAGAGCAGGAAGTACTGGTTTATCCTAAGCCTTTTTCTGCCACTTTAATTAAAAGTCATAATTCACAAGATCCTCATCAGCTGGTGGTGTTACCCCAAGATGATGCGTTAGTGGTTGGCTCTTTGGCTTCTTACATTCAATATTCATCACCTAAGAATAAACAGCAGATCATTCAACAGCGGGCATTACCGACTGAGAATGAGTTGTCTATTGCATTACCTAATGACGATGTGACAGGAAAATATGCATGGAGTGGCTGGGTGTATGGGACAGATCGATTGCATCAAAGAGAGCTGATTTTCCCATTAGTAAAAAGCCATTTTGCCGTAGTAAAGAATATTCGAGCTGAAAACCATGTCGTTGATCAGGCTGCAATAGAAGCGGAAAGGCAACGCCAGCAAATTTTGCATGATATTGAGCAGCAGAAGCAGTCTCGCGAGAAAACAATACGCATTATGATCATAGGTAATATTGCGATTATTTTCTTCATTGTCGGCAGTATTTGGGGATGGAGAAGGTTCAAAAAACGCCGTAAAGAGAAGCAAGATGAATTGGTATTGCCATCGTAATACGTTCGTGATGTTTCATTTAATAACGCAAGATATGAAAAGGGAGGCAATGAGCCTCCCTTTGTTTTAATTGTTGTTAGGGCATAGTATCTATGCTGCGTTGTTAATGGAGCGCTTTGGGTGAGTATTAGGCTTTGCTGCGAGCGCTTGTGGCTCAAAGTCATCAACATTGATAGTGCGCAGGCGACCACGTTCGGCTCGGCGTAGTAGCTCAGCCTCAGCTTGTTCAAGTACACCTAGCTCTAATCCTTTGTCTGCCACTTTCCCTAATTGCATAAATGGCAGTTTCTCATTGGCTGCGGTGCAAACTCGATCATAAAGAGGCTCTGCCGCTAAGATATCTTTAAGAGCGGTTTCCATCATACCGACGGGGTTATGCTCTGTTGCTTCAAGATATTGACCACGGCCTAAACGTTCGCGTGTTGCTGACGGTGTTTGTGCTAAACGTGCTACCGCATGATCTAAATTATCATTAGGTTTAACTCGACGTTGTCCAAGTGGGAATAAGACAACACGTAGTGCGCCCGCAATAAATTTATTTGGGAAGTTTTTTAAGAACTCATCTAATGCTTTTTCTGTTTGGTAGAGTGAGTCTTGTAATCCCCAATGTACTAGCGGCAAGTCTTGTGTTTGATAGCCTTCATCGGCATAGCGTTTAAGGATTGCTGATGATAAATAGAGTTGGCTTAACACGTCACCAAGGCGGGCGGATAAACGCTCTTTACGTTTGAGTGAGCCACCAAGTACCGCCATCGAAATATCAGCAAGCAGAGCAAGGTTAGCACTGTAACGGTTAAGTTGTTGGTAGTAACGAGCCGTTTTATCTTTACGTGGTGCTGATGAGCCGTAGCCATCGGTAATACCTAGCCAGAAAGAACGTACCATGTTGCTGATAACAAAACCGACATGGGCAAAGACGGCTTTATCAAAGCTATCTAATGCTTGTTGTGGATCATCGTTATAAGCGGCATTCATTTCTTCTAATACATAAGGGTGACAGCGGATCGCCCCTTGTCCAAAGATGATCATGGAACGAGTGAGGATATTCGCTCCTTCAACGGTAACGGCAATCGGCGCACCTTGATAACCACGTGCTAAGAAGTTACTTGGTCCCATACAGATCCCTTTACCACCGGCAATATCCATCGCATCAATAAGCCCCCGTTGGCTTCGATGAGTACAGTGGTATTTTACAATGGCAGAAATCACTGAGGGTTTTTCACCTAAATCAATACCAGTCACCGTTAACGTACTTGCAGCATCAAGCACATAAGCATTACCGACTATACGAGCAAGTGGCTCTTCAATACCTTCCATTTTACCGATTGGCATTTTAAATTGACGACGAATACGCGCATAAGCACCAGTGGCAATCGCTGCAGTTTTTAAGCCGCCCGTTGCGTTAGATGGTAGGGTAATACCACGACCTACAGATAGACATTCAACCAACATTCGCCAGCCTTGTCCTGCCATCTCTTGACCACCAATGATGAAGTCGATAGGGACAAAAATTTTATTACCTTTGGTCGGCCCATTTTGGAACGGTAAATTGAGAGGGAAATGGCGTCGACCAATTTCTACGCCTTGAAGATCCGTTGGGATCAAGGCACAAGTAATACCAAGATCTTCTTGATCGCCGAGTAAGTGTTCAGGATCAGAGAGCTTAAACGCAAGGCCAAGTACTGTCGCAACAGGGGCTAGGGTGATGTAACGCTTATTCCACGTTAGCTCCATACCAAGCACTTCTTCATCTTGCCAGATGCCTTTTTTGACGATACCAAAATCAGGGATTGAGCCAGCATCAGAGCCTGCTTCTGGACTTGTTAGGGCAAAACACGGGATTTCTTTACCTTCAGCTAAACGAGGTAGGTAGTAGTCTTTTTGCTCTTGCGTGCCGTAGTGTTGCAGTAATTCACCTGGACCTAATGAATTAGGCACACCAACGGTTGATGATAGTACACCTGACACACCGGTTAGTTTTTGAAGAACCAGTGATTGCGCATAAGCTGAAAACTCTAAACCGCCATATTGCTTTTTGATGATCATGGCAAAGAACTTATTGTTTTTCAGGTACTGCCAGACTTCAGGAGGCAGATCGGCAAGCTCATGGGTAACCTGAAAGTCATTAACCATACGGCAGACTTCATTAACAGGGCCATCTAAGAAGGCTTGCTCTTCTGCTGATAATGTAGGGGCTGGAATGTTGTGGAGTTTTTTCCAATCAGGATCACCGCTAAATAAATCGGCTTCCCACCATACAGTACCGGCATCAATGGCTTCTTTCTCGGTGCTCGACATTTCTGGCATGACACCTTTGAAAGCCTTGAGTGCAGGCTTACTGAGGTATTTTTTTCGAATAAAAGGAGTATTAAGAGGGATCGCTATCACTGTAAAAACTATCCAGCTAAATAGACCGGTGATCGACAATGCGCTGCCAACAGCTAAAGCTGCAGCAATTGTTACAGTAAATGTTTTTAGCGATGCGCGATGATACGCCAAGATGCAGAGTGCACCGATAAAGCCAATGACATACGCAAGCGTAACCATAGTGATTCTCCTTAATCTGTGTAGCAATACTGTTTACACATAATCAGGAATAGTTAAGCGAGACCTGACTTCATTATGGGGAGTTCAGTACTTTGCTACGCATTCTCTTATATTATTGTAGGGTAATTATTATTTAAGGTAAGAGGTCTTACCACTCAATATTGATTGTAATGTGTTTTTTAACAAAATGTAAATTAAATTCTTTTCATGAAAGTAAACTGTTACGTATACAAAATGCGGTAGAGTCAGGTTTTTATTGGGATTGATCGAGATCATCGTGATTATTTTTTTCACTTGCAGATTTTTAGCAGAGCGTTAACATATGCTGTATTGTGATGCTGTTCACGTTATTACAGGTGGTTACACTTTAATCATCGCAGCGGAATAGTATTTCCTTTTGTTGCCTTTCCCGATTCCGACTGACACATGCCCGCCGGACCCCCTACATCGGGTTGACATCAATTCCTGTTTATCAAATGTACGCAAAGTGCAAGAGGTTTTGTTGTGTTGTTATTTCATGCTTTATCACAAGCGTGGAAGGATGGTTATTCCTTCTCTAAATTTCGTGCCGATATTGTATCGGGTATTACGGTAGGTATTGTGGCTATTCCTTTGGGAATGGCATTGGCAATTGCTGTCGGTGTACCACCACAACACGGATTGTACACGGTGATTGTTGCGGGCTTTTTAGCTGCATTATTAGGTGGTTCACGATTTAATATCACAGGTCCTACAGCGGCCTTTGTGGTTATCCTTTTACCTATTACCCAAAAATACGGCTTATCAGGCTTGATGTTGGCGACCATGATGTCGGGGATCATCTTGCTATTAATGGGCGTATTTCGCTTAGGTCAGCTGGTGGCATATGTGCCATATCCAGTCACGACAGGTTTCACGGCGGGTATCGGCTTTGTTATTGCTTTTTTACAGCTTAAAGATTTATTAGGCCTACATATTCAAGGTAGTCCAATCCATTTTCCTGAAAAAGTAATGGCATACGCACACGCAATGCCAACCGCAAACTATGCTGATGCCATCGTAGGTATTGTGACGATTTTTGTCTTTATTGGTTGGGCAAAATTAAAAACACGTATTCCACCACACCTTGTCTCATTGCTTGTTGGTACGATTTTAGCGTTAGCATTAAATAAATTTGGTCCTGAGCATGTTACTTTGCTTGGTGAGAAATTTAGCTACACCATTGGTGATATTGTAGGTCATGGTATTCCACAAGAAGCGCCACAATTTATGGCGTTATGGAAATCAGATACTTTCAATTGGGCTACTGTGATTGAGCTAATGCCATCTGCATTAACCATTGCCATGCTTGGTTGTATTGAATCATTACTGTGTGCTGTTGTGGCTGACGGTATGACAAGCAAGAAACATAATCCAAACGCTGAGTTGGTTGGTCAGGGTATTGCGAATATGGTGGTGCCTTTCTTCGGTGGTATTCCAGCAACAGCAGCGATTGCGCGTACGGCAACAAATATTCGTTCAGGTGCGTTTTCTCCAGTGTCTGGTATGACTCATGCGTTATTTGTGTTAGCAGCAATGATTGTATTAGCACCTGTGCTTTCTTATGTACCTATGAGTGCCCTAGCTGGCTTGCTGATCATGGTTGCTTGGAATATGTCTGAAGCACCACATTTTGTGCATACGTTAAAAGTAGCGCCTCGTCGTGATGTTGCGGTATTGATGACTTGTTTCATCCTAACTGTGGCATTTGATATGGTTGTGGCTGTGATTGTTGGTCTATTATTGGCTGGTGTGTTGTTTATTCAGCGTATTGCAACATTAACAACGGTGACAATTACTCATGATGAACATCCGCATTTAAACTTTGGTGATGATGTGGTGGTATATGATATCAATGGTCCGCTGTTCTTTGCCGCGAGTGAGAAAGCGTTTTCTGTGATTGAGCATGCAACCACTGAAACCCGTGCAGTAGTGCTTGATTTTAGTGATGTATCAACCATTGATATTACGGCTATTCATGCTTTTGAAACAGCACTCGATCGTTTATCAGAGCTACCAGTATATTTAGTGGGTGTGCAATCTCACGTTGAACGTAAGCTCTATCATGCGGGTGTATTTGAAGCGGAGAATGTGTATTTATCGCACTCTGTTGGTCAATTACAGCAAGTTTTAATGATTAATTCTCACAATGGCTCGGTTAAAGAGTCGACACTGTAAGTTATTTGTATGTAAACTGCGAATAACGGTGTATTTAAAACATCAAGCGGGTATTTACCCGCTTGATTTGTATCTAAAGAATAATAGAGAGAATGCTTATGTATCAGGATTTGATCCGTGCTGAACTAACTGAAGCGGCTGACGTACTAAATCGCTTTTTAAGTGATGATAAGAACATGGCTGATATTGAAGCGGCAGCTAAGTTATTAGCGGATTCTTTCAAACAGGGCGGTAAAGTGCTGTCTTGTGGTAATGGTGGCTCTCATTGTGATGCAATGCACTTTGCTGAAGAGCTAACAGGTCGTTACCGTGAAAACCGTCCAGGGTACCCAGGTATTGCTATTTCAGATCCAAGCCACTTATCGTGTGTAAGTAATGACTTCGGCTATGAGTACGTATTTTCACGCTACTTAGAAGCAGTGGGCGCAAAAGGTGACGTTCTATTTGGTCTGTCTACATCAGGTAACTCGGGCAACATTTTAAAAGCGATTGAAGCGGCGAAAGCGAAAGGCATGAAGACTATCGCTTTAACGGGTAAAGATGGCGGTCAAATGGCAGGCCTAGCTGATGTGGAAATCCGTGTTCCTCATTTTGGTTACGCAGATCGCATTCAAGAAATTCATATTAAAATTATCCATATTTTAATTATGCTAGTTGAAAAAGAAATGGCGGCAGAATAAGTCAAGCTTAGCACTGACCGTTGAGAAGTATCGTTAATGAATAACAAAAGGGCATAAAGGAATATGTGTGAATTGCTAGGCATGAGCGCAAATGTGCCAACCGATATTTGTTTTAGTTTTACCGGTTTAATGCAGCGTGGGGGCAATACCGGCCCTCACCGTGATGGTTGGGGTATTACCTTTTATGAAGGTAAAGGCTTTCGTACGTTTAAAGATCCAAACCCAAGCTGTCAATCGCGTATTGCTGAACTTGTCCAAGAGTACCCAATAAAGAGTCGTGCAGTGGTGAGTCATATTCGCCAAGCCAACCGAGGGGCGGTGAATTTAGAAAATACCCACCCATTTACTCGCGAGTTATGGGGAAATTACTGGACTTTTGCGCATAATGGTCAGTTGACGGGATATGAGAGTTTAGAAACAGGCAGGCATCAAGCGGTCGGTGATACTGACAGTGAGATCGCTTTTTGTTGGTTATTGAATCAACTTGAAACGAAATTCCCGGTACTGCCTGATGATTTGAATCCTGTTTTTAGCTATTTTGCAGAGTGTTGTGATCAGTTACGTCAGCTTGGTGTTTACAATATGTTATTAAGTAATGGTGAGTACGTACTTACCTATTGTACTAATAACTTACATTGGATCACTCGTCGCGCGCCGTTTGGTAAAGCATCTCTTATTGATGAAGATGTCACGATTGATTTTCAGCAAGAAACGACACCTAAAGACGTGGTGACAGTGATTGCAACTCAGCCTTTAACCAATGATGAAAATTGGCACAAAATGGCAACAGGAGAGTTTATTGTGTTCCATTGCGGTGAGCCTGTATTTAATCAGCTGGTGGCTGAAGAGAAATAGCTGCGTCATTTTGTAATCGATATGACTGAAATGCGATAAACTGAAAGAGAAAAGGCGATCAGATGATCGCCTTTTGTTTTTATTGGGCTGCGTAACCTTGGGGGGGAAGCGTTTCACCATCTAACACGGCTTTGCCATCAACCATGGTTAAGCGTTTTTCAGCTAACCACTGAGTCACAAGCGGATAAATTGCATGCTCTTGCTTTTGTACCCGAGCCGTTACTTCTTCAACGGTATCATTGGCAAAAATAGGAACTTTTGCTTGCAGAATAACAGGTCCGCCATCGAGCTCTTCTGTAACAAAGTGCACGCTAGTACCATGTTCAGTATCGCCTGCATCTATCGCACGTTGATGGGTATTTAATCCTGGATATTTAGGCAATAAAGAGGGATGAATGTTTAACATTTTCCCTTTAAAGCGACGGACAAAATCACCGCTTAAAATACGCATAAAACCAGCAAGGATCACCACATCTGGGTTGAATTGCTCAATACGTTCAGCCAATGCATCATCGTATTGTTCACGGTTGTCATATTGTTTAGGTGCGATATGTATCGCTTCAATATTGGCAGTACGTGCACGCTCTAACCCGTACGCATTCTCTTTATTTGAGATCACAGCAGTAATTTGACTGTTTTTAATTAAGCCATTGCTGCATGCGTCAATAATCGCTTGAAGATTACTGCCGCTACCTGAAATAAGGACGACGATATTATTCATGGGATTATTTGATCTCAACTTGCTCTTCGTTTTCAGCAGCATTGGCAATTTCACCTAATAGCCATGCGTTTTCGCCTTCAGCATTCAGGATATCAATGGCTTGTTGTGCTTGTGCTTGAGGTAGGGCAATAACTAGACCAACACCACAGTTGAACGTGCGGTACATTTCGTAAGTTTCTACATTACCTGCCGTTTGTAGCCAGTTGAAGATGGCAGGCCATTGCCAGCTATCACCATTAACAACAGCCTTTGTGCCTTTTGGTAGCACGCGTGGGATATTTTCCCAGAAACCACCGCCAGTAATATGAGAAATCGCGTGAACATCACAGCTTTCCATCATTTTTAGCGTCGATTTTACGTAAATCTTAGTTGGTGTTAACAGGTGATCAGAAAGTGTTTTACCTTCTAACTCTTCGTTTAAGTCAGCATTTGAAACTTCAATGATCTTACGGATAAGTGAGTAACCGTTTGAGTGAGGACCACTTGAACCAACAGCGATAAGAGCATCACCAGCTGTTACTTTTGAACCATCAATGATATCGGCTTTTTCAACGACGCCGACACAGAAGCCAGCAACATCGTAATCTTCACCGTGGTACATGCCTGGCATCTCAGCAGTCTCACCACCGATCAATGCACAACCTGATTGAATACAGCCTTCACCAATGCCTGTTACAACACTTGCTGCTGTATCAACATCCAGTTTGCCTGTCGCGTAGTAATCAAGGAAGAACAGAGGCTCTGCACCTTGAACGATAAGATCGTTAACACACATAGCAACAAGATCGATACCGATAGAATCGTGCTTGTTTAAATCCATCGCTAAGCGAAGTTTAGTACCTACGCCATCAGTACCTGATACTAAAACAGGCTCTTTATATTTGGTTGGCAGTGAACAAAGTGCACCAAAACCACCAATTCCCCCCATCACTTCTGGGCGATGCGTACGCTTTACCACCCCTTTAATACGGTCTACTAATGCATTACCAGCATCGATATCAACACCAGCATCTTTGTAACTAAGAGAAGAGTTTTTGTTGCTCACAGATGATCCCTCAACGTATTAAAGTAAAAAAGCAGGGGTATGATAACAGCAGTCACAGCCTAAAGGAAAACGTTTGCGTCATTTTTTTTGACTGGATATTAAGTAAACAGTCAAACGTTTACCACTATCAGCAATCGTTTGGCTTAGTATATAATAATGCGATTTTATTTTTTATTTGCTCGGGAGTCAGAAGATGAAAGTTGTTGAGGTAAAACACCCACTGGTTAAACATAAGATTGGTCTTATGCGCGAAGGTGACATCAGCACTAAGCGTTTCCGTGAGTTAGCAACTGAGGTTGGTAGCCTACTGACATATGAAGCGACTTCAGACTTTGAGACAGAAAAAGTGACCATTGATGGTTGGAACGGTCCAGTTGAGATCGACCAAATCAAAGGTAAAAAAGTGACGGTAGTACCTATTCTTCGTGCTGGTCTTGGCATGATGGACGGCGTACTTGAACATATGCCAAGTGCACGTATCAGTGTTGTTGGTATCTACCGTGATGAAGAAACACTTGAGCCTGTACCATATTTCAACAAGCTAGCATCAAACATCGATGAGCGTATTGCGCTGGTTGTTGATCCGATGTTGGCAACTGGTGGTTCTATGATTGCGACACTAGATCTTTTAAAAGAGCACGGTTGTACGCAATTTAAAGTTCTAGTATTAGTGGCAGCACCTGAAGGTATTGCTGCACTAGAAAAAGCACACCCAGATGTTGAACTATACACAGCAGCTATCGATGAGAAGCTAAATGACAAAGGCTACATCGTTCCGGGTCTTGGTGATGCCGGTGATAAGATCTTCGGTACTAAGTAATTAGTAAACAAGATTTAAATAAAAACCGGACGTGATGTCCGGTTTTTTTATTGCTGTTTTTCGTGTTTATTAACGAAAAGAGTAAGCGAGAGCTAAGCTACTCTCGCTATGGTGGCATTCATTATAGATGCTCTGTATCTTCAATTTGCGCATTATCAACGATATGATTTTCACCTAAATCTTGTGGCAAGATTAGGTTCAGAACAATCGCAACAATACCGCATAAGCTCACACCTTGCAGGCTGAACTCACCAATACCAAATGCCATCCCACCAATACCAAATACTAGCGTTACTGCAACAATCACAAGGTTACGGGCTTTGTGTAAATCGACTTGGTTTTTGATCAGCGTATTTAGACCAACGGTTGCAATAGAGCCAAATAGCAAGATCATGATCCCGCCCATTACAGGTACAGGGATGGTTTGTAGCATTGCGCCTAATTTACCAACGAACGCTAACACTAATGCCGTAATTGCCGCCCATGTCATGATCACAGGGTTAAATGCTTTGGTTAGCATTACCGCACCCGTTACTTCAGAGTAAGTAGTATTAGGCGGTGCACCTACCATAGAGGCTGCAATCGTCGCAATACCGTCACCCGCCATTGTGCGGTGTAGGCCTGGCTTTTTCAGGTAGTCTTTACCTGTTACGTTGGAAATCGCTAGCATGTCACCTACGTGCTCAACTGCAGGTGCAATGGCAACAGGGATCATGAAAAGGACTGCGTTAATATTAAACTCAGGGAAAGTGAAGTTAGGAAGTGCTAACCAACTCGCATTATGAACTGGAGTAAAATCGACGACGCCGAACGCTAAACTTGCTAAGTAGCCTGAAGTGATACCACCTACAATCGGTACTAGCTTTAGCATGCCTTTGGCAAACACACTTAAGCCAATAGTCACGATTAATGAAATGGCTGAAATCCATAGCGCAGTGTCATGTGCGATAAGCTGAACACCACCGTCACCTGTTTTACCTACAGCCATATTTACAGCAGCTGGCGCTAAACCTAAACCGATGACCATGATCACTGGGCCAACAACCACAGGTGGTAGCAGTTTATGAATAAATCCCACACCACGAACTTTGATAATGCCACCCAAAATGACATAAACGATACCCGCCATCATTAGGCCACCCATGGTGCTTGCAACACCCCAAGCTTGGATACCGTACATAATTGGTGCAATAAATGCGAAAGAAGAGGCTAGGAAGATAGGAACAGAACGTTTGGTAACAAGCTGAAAAAGTAGGGTTCCTACACCAGCACCAAAAAGTGCCACATTGGGATCAAGCCCAGTAAGTAACGGAACAAGAACGAGAGCACCAAATGCGACGAATAACATTTGGGCACCTTGTAATACCTGCATCATACTCAAAATCACCTTGTCATAAAAAAATCGCGCAATGCTATCACAAAAAGCAAACGATTACCTAGTGTGTTAAGAGAAAAAAACTGCTAATTATTTAATGACTGATATTTGTGACTAGAGAAGTTTTTTAAAGCATGTGGTTTGTTTCTTGCAGGCTGTATTGTTTTGGTTCAGGAAAAAGTACATATTGTAGGATAAATTGATGGTAAGCCGTGTTTCTATACAAGACGTCAATCGGTTTAGGAGCTCGCTGATGTTCAATTTCTTTTTGCCAACTTACTTTAGTAAATAATGAGTGCTTTATGTTGCGATTTGCGTTGTTGTTTTTAGCGTTACTGGCTTTACCGATTAAAGCTGCGACGGTTAGTAATTTATATCAGGCTCAAGTAGTCATGCCAGCTGATGGACAGAATGCTGATCAAACAGCACGAGAGCAGGGCTTTAAACAAGTGCTGATCAAAGTGACGGGTGATCAAAATATTGCTAAGAATACTGTCGTAGCTCAAGCGTTAAAAAACAGTTCGGGTTATGTTAGCCAGTTTAGTTATGGTCAAGACAATGGTCAGCAGACGCTAAACTTAACCTTTGATAAGGTGCAAATTAAACAATTATTAACGCAAGCAAAAGCTAATTACTGGAGTGAACAGCGTCCTGATATTTTAGTTTGGATGGTTGATGATAACGGTAATAGTCGTGATATTCTGTGGGATCAATCGGCTAATGCTTTAGTGGCTGACACCAAACAAGCTGCGAATGTTCGTGGTGTACCTGTTACTTTCCCTATTGGTGATTTTAATGATGTAACTGCACTGCACGTATCTGACTTATGGGGCAGTTTTGTCGATCCTATTTCAAGTGCGAGTAAGCGCTATAACGCTGGTGGATTGCTATTAGTAAAGGCGATTCAGCAAGGTGATGACAAGGTTGAATTATCATGGCAATTATATACGCAAAAGCCGAGCACAATTGCAACAGACACCCAGCCCATCACAGGTAAAGCCAGCGGTACATTAGCACAAGCAAGCAGCGATATGATGAATCAGGTTGCTAATCATCTGGCGCAAAAATATGCCTTAGCATTGGGGAGTAGTGCTGCAGGTAAAGTGAATATTGAAGTTGATAATGTTAACTCAACAGAAGATTTCTTTACGTTAGAGCGCATGCTTAATCATATGACGACAGTAAGTAGTGCAAATGCTGTAAATATTAAAGGTGACAAAGTCATTTTCCGCATGAACTTGTCAGCATCAACGGCAGAGTTTAAACGTGAATTGAGTCATGATAACCGCATTAGTGCAGATGATTATGCTGTAACTAATAATAATTCAGCGGTAACAACAGTACCTGCAACTGATGTGAGTACTTCATCAAATGCCGTTGATGTTAGTGCAACTCAAGTACAGCCCCCAGTACAACAAAGCGAGAACTATGTAGCGCCAGACAATATTTATACTTGGCATAATTAAATTTCGTTTAGCGTTACAGTAAGAAAGCCCTCAGTGTGAGGGCTTTTTAGTCTTTGAATTATTCTTTTGGTGGCTCAAAACGTTCACGCTCTTCTCGTTCTACTTGCGATAAGCGTTGTAACTTTATTCCTAATTCTTTAGCTCGAAGGCGGGCAAAAAGAATGTTACTGAGAAACGCAACAGAGACGATGATAAACTCAATGGCTGCTAACCAGCGTTCCCCTTCATCAATGGTCAAAATGGTTAATGCATGTAAGAAATAGAACATTAAAATAAAGTTCGACCATGCATGGGTATAAGGTTTCGCTGCTAGCATGCCACGTAAAGGTAATAGCATCGGCAATATCCAAAGCGCAGCCATTACCCAATTATTTAAATGTGGATGAGGAGAGATCACGATCTGCCATAGGGCTACCCATAGCATCAAACTTAAATTGGCACAGAGTGCAAATCGGTGGACAAATAAAGTGCGAGGTTGCATTGGAGGCATCGAATCATCCTTTTCGTAAGCCATTAATATCAGGAGTGATGAAGTAGCGTTGCCGTGTGTGCTAAGCGTCTTCCTAATGCTTGTGCTAACTCAATTTCATCTTTATGCAATTGCTTATTGGTGCCTGTATTGAGGTGCGAAGCACCGTATGGAGTTCCGCCATGCTGCGTGGTATGCAGGGTTGGCTCTGAATACGGAATCCCCACGATTAACATGCCATGATGTAACAAGGGCAAAAGCATCGATTGCAACGTGGTTTCTTGACCACCATGCATAGACGAAGATGAAGTAAACACACAAGCAGGTTTATCTATCAATGTGCCTGATAACCATTGTTGGCTGGTGCTATCGATAAAGTGTTTCAGTGGTGCGGCCATATTACCGAAACGTACAGGGCTTCCCATCGCTAGCCCAATACACTCTTTTAGATCTTGATGAGAGACCAAAGGATCCGTGTAAGGTTGCTGATGATCATTTGGATTAATATCAGCAACCGTTCTTAGTACCGCTTCACAGCCAGAGATTTGTTCAATACCACGACCAATATGACGGGCTAATTGGCGAGTGTTCCCGTGTTTGCTGTAATAAAGGACTAAGATTTTCTGCATTATAGAATATCCAATACTTGCACTGGTGGACGACCTAATGCAGCTTTATCACCATTGACGACAATAGGGCGTTCGATCAGTTTTGGATGGCTTGCCATTGCTGTGAATAATGCGCTGTCAGTAACATCATCGTTACCTAAGCCTAACTCTTTATATTCCGCTTCTTTCGTTCGCATCATTTTACGCACAGACTCTAAACCGAGTTGACGGTACAGCGTTTCTAACTCTGCCACACTAGGTGTTTGTTCAAGGTATTTTACAACCGTTGGAGTAATGCCTTTTTCTTCTAATAGCGCTAACGTTTCACGGCTTTTTGAACAACGAGGGTTGTGATAAATAGTAACTGACATGACATCTCCTAATTCTATGCGTGATTTGTTTTTTTACTTAATTGTTATGTAGTTATTGTAATCGTATTAAATACGCTGGCTACTAAAATTTATTTCTGTAGTGCTTTAAATCGTTGACGCTCAAAGCGTAGTTGATCAATACGGGCATCGTAACGAGCTTGATCCATTGAGCCTAGCTTTGCCATTTGCGCAGCTTGAGTATAGTTATTAATGGCTTTATCCCATTGAGCACGAAGCGCCAGTAGTTCGCCTAATGCTGCAAGCTCTGCACTACGATTACCGAGCTTGGCATAGTTCTTCGCCAGTAATGTCCAGCCATTGGTATCTTTGGGGTGATCGTAAGCATAACGGTTTAGAATTTGGATACTTTGCTGATATTTTCCTGATTCTAAATAGGCGTTAGCTAAATTTAAGCGCAGTACATTACTGTTTGGATTGCCTTTTAGTGCTGTTGTTAAACGTGAAATTGCACGGTCATATTGCTTTTGGTACAGATCAAGATCAGTTGCCGCATCAATAAAGAACAGGTTATTGGGTTCACTTGCCAATAATGGGTCTAATAATTGATGTGCTTGTTTGTATTTACCATTATCAAGATAGACCAGCGCTTTGCCGTAATTGAGTTCATTACGACGATTTGGCGCGGCTTTTTTCAGTTCTCTATTTAACCAGTTTAGTGACGATGCCTCACTAAAGTTAGCATTACGTGCCACGATACGGGAACGCGCTAATAAGTAACGCTCAGAAGGTGGCAGTATCACTGTTGGGTAGTTACGAGCACGCATACGACTATCGGTGAGACGGGACTCTGGCAGTGGGTGAGTGAGTAACATTGCTGGTAGTTTAGAGGTATAGCGATATTGATCGGCTAAGCGACCAAAAAAGCGCGGCATTGCATGTGCATCAAAGCCTGCTTTTGCCAATGTTTTGATCCCAATGCGATCTGCTTCTTTTTCATTACTACGAGTAAAATTGATTTGCCCTTGCATACCAGCAGCTGTCGTTGCGTGCATTGCCGCTAATCCCGCTTCTGGTGCAGCAACGGTTAATAATAATGAACCAATTAATGCCGCCATAGTGATCGGAGAGTTTCTAGCGTCGGCTTCCATTTTTCGCGCTAAGTGGCGTTGGGTAACGTGAGCGATTTCGTGGGCTATGACAGAGGCGAGCTCACTTTCGGTTTTGGCATGCAAAAACAGTCCTGAGTGGATAGCGACATAACCACCAAAGAAAGCAAACGCATTAATTTCTGGGTTTTGAATTAAAAAGAAATTAAAAGGTGTACGCACATCATCTGCACTGGCAACCAGTTTATGACCGAGTGATTGAACATAGTCAGACAATAGCGGATCGTTAATCACCGGCTGGCTGGCACTTAATATCCGCATATAAGCGTCGCCATATTCCAGCTCTTTATCAATAGTTAACGTCGAGGCGGCAGTCGTCCCCATTTCAGGTAAGCGATTAGCATCACTAGCAATAGCTGGAAGACTGCTACTAAGTAGAGCAGAAAGCAAAAGATAGGTTGGTGCTTTGGTAAATCGAAACATGGGAAAGATACTACCACCTTGTAAGTTATCTTTAATATCTAAAGAGTTAGGACAACGAATGACTCCATAGGTTCGTTATTGTGAATCATGTCCTTTATCTATCTCGCATCTTGGTTGTGCTTGAGGTTACAATACGGCAATAGAAAATCTCTGTCACTCAAAGCAATGGAAATTTTATCGCTTGATTTAACGACACAACGCTGCCCATTGGCACTGTTGCTAGCAAAACGTGCGTGCGCAAAACTTCTTTCTGAACAACAGCTTGAACTGCGTATTTCTGACAGCGGTGCAAGAAGCGATATTCCTCGTTTCTTGCTTAACCATGGATACATTATTGACACTGTAGTTAACGATAATACTCAGCTTGTCATGTTAGTGAAAAAAGGACACGTCTCTACATGTTGAACATGTTAAATCGCTGGTATCAGCGTCGATTCTCAGATCCCCATGCCGTCAGCTTAGTCGCCATTTTGCTCGGTGGTTTTCTTACGATTTACTTCTTTGGTAGCTTAATTACGCCACTACTAGTCGCAATTGTATTGGCGTATTTATTAGAGTGGCCTGTTGCAAGGTTAACCAAACTAGGGCTGCCGAGAACCTTCTCTGTGATGCTAGTTTTACTGCTCTTTGCTGGATTAATGAGTTTAGCATTGTTTGGTTTAGTGCCGACTATTTGGCATCAGGTGGTGAATTTAACGGCAGACGTGCCGAAGATGTTTAATGACTTACAAGTGTATGTATCAAGCCTGCCTGAGCGTTATCCTGATTTTGTCCAGCCTGCGCAAGTTGTCGATTTGATGAATAACTTACGTGAAAAAGTACTGGGAATGGGGGAAAGCGTTGTAAAAGGCTCACTGGCATCATTAGTTAGCCTTGCGACATTAGGTGTGTATTTGATTCTGGTGCCATTGCTGATCTTTTTCTTATTAAAAGATAAAGATGAAATGATGCAGACCTTACTAAAAGTGCTACCTAAAAACCGTCGTCTAGCGAGTAAAGTCGGCAGTGAAATGAATGAGCAGATCTCGAATTATATTCGCGGTAAAGTCATTGAAATCTTAATTGTTGGCATCGCGAGTTATGTTACTTTTGCGGTGATGGACTTACGTTATGCCGTGTTACTTGGCGTGCTGGTTGGTCTATCTGTCTTGATCCCTTATATCGGTGCGGCAGCTGTAACTGTGCCTGTTGCGATGGTGGGGTTATTTCAATGGGGATGGACGCCGGATTTCTGGTGGCTACTGTTAGCTTACGGCATTATTCAAGCATTGGATGGCAATGTATTAGTGCCGATTTTATTTTCTGAAGCGGTGAATTTACACCCAGTTGCGATTATTGTCGCAGTCTTAGTATTTGGCGGTTTGTGGGGATTCTGGGGCGTATTCTTCGCAATCCCATTAGCCACATTAGTCAAAGCTGTATGGGGCGCATTGCTTTCTGCTGAAGATGAACTTGATGATGTAGAGCAAGTATAACCTATGAAAAAGGCCGCAAGATGCGGCCTTTTCTATATCTATCAATGAGCATGTTTAAGTGATGCTTATTGATTTAAATAATCTAATACCACTTGATGGTGATCTTTGGTTTTGAACTTGTTAAAGACATGTTCAATGGTGCCATTTTCATCAATTAAGAAGCTGATACGGTGTAAACCGTCATATTCGCGCCCCATGAACTTCTTTAAGCCCCACACCCCAAATTGTTCTGCAACGGCATGATCTTCATCAGATAATAGGGTGAAGTTAAGGTTATCACGCTCAATAAATTTAGGTAAGCGTTTTACTGGATCAATACTGATACCAAGTACAACCACATTTTTCTCATCAAGTTCAGCTTTGCTGTCACGTAGACCACATGCTTGAACTGTACAGCCTGGCGTCATGGCTTTCGGATAGAAATAAGCCAATACTTTCTTACCTTTAAAATCACTTAGGCTAACAGGCTCGTTATCTTGATTCATTAAAGTAAATGCCGGTGCTGGTGTGCCAGCTGTGAGCGTATTCATAAGAAATATCCTTTTAGTTATTGTGATTCAATACACCAAGGTGTCTGAATAAATTAAGGCTGACAATGAAGTTTATGTACGTTTTAGTTAGCTTTTATGACCAATAAAATTCACTGAACCAGAAGCTGCAACTGATTGGCACAAGGTTTCAAATTCTTCTTGTAGCGTCATTAAATTACAGTTTTCCGGCAAGTTAGTGTTTATTTGAAGCACTAGCTGGTTCATTACGCCTTCAGATTGACTCTCAAGTGTATTTGCACTTAATGCTGAAATATCAATATGACGACTTGCCATGAAATGAGTAAATTGCTTGATCAGACCCGGGCTGTCATTTGCTTCAACATGGAAATCTGCCGTATAGGGGAAGAAGCGCTGCTTATGCTTGTTTGTACGTTTCATTACCGTGATCAGATCGTGCTCTTGGCCTTTTAGCGGTAACGTTGATTCAATACGAGAAATCGCATTGTTGTTACCCGATAGCAGCATGATCAGGGTAAACTCAGAACCAAAAAGGGCAATACGGCTATCGATAATATTACAGCCACATTGAGTGACGAGATGGGTGATCTCATCAGAGATACCTGGGCGATCAGTACCTACAGCAGTTATGACAAGGTAATGTTCCATGTTGGTCTTCAGTGTTAAAGAATTATCTAAGCATGTTAGCACAGAGTCATGCTGAAACGATTGCAAATTTCGTTAGAAAAAAGCGAAGACTTCGCGCAGTTTTTGGTGGCTTTTTGAACAAAAAAGTACCTATATTATTCTGTTGTTCAAGATTTAACTTTCAAAGTCGAAAATTGTGACGAAAGCAGACGATAAAGCTCGTTAGTTCACTGTTTTCACTCAGCCTTTGCTTGAGTTTATAGTCACTCAAAAGTACCATGACAAAGTTATACCCTAACCGCTTTAGCATAGATCCCCACAAGGTGATGGTGAGAGAGCCGTTTGGATATATAAGAAGAGGGGAGATGGACATGTTTACAGGAAGCATGGTTGCGCTATTAACGCCACTAGACGCTACAGGCGAAGTAGATTATGTCGGCCTGCAAAAGCTGGTGGACTACCATATTGATGCAGGCACTGATGCGATTATTGCCGTAGGTACTACGGGTGAATCAGCAACATTGACGGTTGATGAGCATATTAAAGTGGTGCTAAAAACACTGGAATATGTTGATGGACGCGTGCCAGTTATCGCAGGTACGGGTGCTAATGCCACACATGAAGCCATCACAATTACTAAGCTTTTCTCTGGTACGGGTGTTGCGGCATGTTTAAGTGTGACGCCTTACTATAATAAACCGACTCAAGAAGGTTTATACCAACATTATAAAGCGATTGCTGAAGCAACAGATATTCCGCAAATTCTTTACAATGTACCGGGACGAACTGCGGTAGACTTATTACCTGAAACTGTTGCGCGTTTAGCGAAGATTGAAAATATCATCGGTATTAAAGATGCAACAGCAGATTTATCTCGTGTGAAAAAAACACGGGAACTTTGTGGTGAAGATTTCATCCAATTAAGCGGTGATGATGCTACAGCTGTAGATTTTGTCGCTGAAGGTGGTCACGGTGTTATCTCTGTTACAGCAAACATTGCAGCAGCAGACATGGCAACAATGTTTAAACTTGCATTAAGTGGCCAAATCGACGCTGCACAAGAAATTAATCAGCGTTTAATGCCGTTACATAACAACTTATTTGTTGAAGCTAACCCAATTCCTGTGAAGTGGGCTGCGCATCAACTAGGTTTAATTGAAAACGGTGATTTACGACTTCCGCTAACTGTTTTAAGCGAGTCACAGCAACCGATTGTTAAGCAGGCTCTTTTGGATGCCGGTGTGCTTTAAGTTGCACAAGCGTAGGAGCGCAGGAGCATAAATGAATTATAAATATCGGCTAGCATTAGCTGCATTCATGGTAACGAGTTTGTCAGCCTGTTCTAGCGGGTCAGAAGCTCGCCGTCAGGCAAATCAGGATTTTAACTATCTTGAAACTCAACCTTTAGAATCATGGACTTTGCCAGCAGGGGCCGCCCCTTTTAGTAGTGCAGCTTACGCTATACCTAGCCAGAATTTTAAAGGCGAAGTTGGCGCTAGCGTTGATATTCGACCACCACAGCAGGTTTTAAATCTCATTCCTGGTATGCGCTCAAGCGTGGATCAAGATGGTGTGACTGTACAATTGCCTCGTAGCTCTGATCTTTCTAAGTTATGGCAAGTGACTCAGAGCTTGATCAGTAAAAACAATATTGGCATTGCTAAACAAAGTGCTGATCAAATTGATACTGATTGGGTGAGTTGGACTAACAAAGATGAAGATAGCGAGATTGGTAGTCGCTACAGCATTGAAAAGTCACCATCAACCAATAGCTACCGTATTATCTTAACGGATTGGCGTGAAGACGGTAAAACAATGCCAGTAACGGCTGATAATAAGCGTCGTTACAGCATTTTGATGACTAACCTAGTCATGTCTAAGTACGATGAAGATGTTCGTGAACAAGCACGTTTAGCCGCGGCTCAACAGCTTAAGCATGTTCCAATTTCATTAGGCGTGGATCGCAGTGGTTTACCAGTGCTGATTGCACGTGCATCTTACGATGACATGTGGGAGCGTCTACCAACCGTATTATCAAAGCTTGGCTTTACGGTTGAAGATCGTAACCGTTCACAAGGTTTAATTGATGTTAAGTACCGTGAACCAGATGATGAATTCTGGCAAGAGTTAGGTACTAAACCAATGAAACTGACGGATGATAAATACCGTATTCTAGTTGGTGATTTAGGTAACCGTACTTCTATCAATATTACAGATAGTGAAGGTAAGCCTGTTACTGATGATATTTTGGAATCAGCAGCACCTGCATTTGCAGCTGGCTTTCAAAAGTAAGCATTAGCTTGATAAAAAAAACCGCTTTGTTTAAAGCGGTTTTTTTATACCTGTATTTTAGGTCAGCTGTAATTAAGTGTTATTGATTACTTAATTTCTACACCTTGGGCTTGAAGATCAGCATGGTACGATGAACGTACAAATGGACCACAAGCAGCATGAGTAAAGCCAAGATCGAGAGCGATTTGTTTCAGCTCATCAAACTCTTCAGGCGGTACATAACGCTCAACCGGTAAGTGGTGACGGCTTGGTGCTAAGTATTGACCCAGTGTTAGCATGGTTACGCCATGCGCACGCAGATCTTTTAATACTTCAATGATCTCTTCTTTGGTTTCACCTAAACCCATCATCAAACCTGACTTAGTAGGAACATTTGGGTGAAGCTCTTTAAACTTTTTCAGCAGATCTAAAGACCATTGGTAGTTAGCACCCGGGCGGGCTTTACGGTATAAGCGTGGTGCTGTTTCAAGGTTGTGGTTGAATACGTTAGGTGCTGTATCACGGAAGATATCTAATGCACGATCCATACGACCACGGAAATCAGGTACTAATGTTTCAATATGAATGTCTGGGCTTTTTGCGCGGATTTCATTAATACAATCAACAAAGTGTTGTGCACCACCGTCACGTAAGTCATCACGGTCAACTGATGTCACGACTACGTAGCGTAGTTTCATGTCAGCAATCGTTTGTGCAAGATGCGCTGGCTCTTCAGCATTAGGTGGTAGTGGACGACCATGGGCTACATCACAGAATGGACAACGACGCGTACAGATAGCACCTAGGATCATAAAGGTTGCTGTACCGTGGTTAAAACATTCGGCTAAATTGGGGCAAGAGGCTTCTTCACACACAGAGTGAAGTTTGTTTTTACGCAGTGCAGATTTAATTTCCTGAATACGTTGGCTGTCAGACGGTAACTTAATCTTCATCCATTCAGGTTTACGTAACACTTCTTTTGGCGTTTCTTCATCCGCAACATTACGAACAGGGATCAAAGCCATTTTGTCGGCATCGCGATATTTGACGCCTTGTTCAATTTTAATTGGTTTACTCATGGTTGATTGCTTTCCGTCATCCACTCGACTTTCGGATAATCGAGTAATTTAGTTAATTCTTCAACGAGTACAGGCTGAACTTCCGTCAGTTCAGTTGGGCCATTGAGTAACGCCGTTTGCGTCATCTCCATTCCTGCATAACCGCATGGGTTAATACGAAGAAAAGGCGCCAAGTCCATATTTATATTGAGTGCCAGACCGTGAAAAGAGCACCCACGTCTGATCCGCAAGCCAAGTGAGCATATTTTTTGATTATTAACATACACACCAGGGGCATCAGGGCGAGCGTTAGAGCGAATCCCAAAGCGGGATAAGGTATTGATTACCGTATTTTCAATGTGTGTGACTAAATCACGCACACCGATTTTTTTCCGGCGTAAGTCGATCAAGATATAAGCCACTTGTTGACCGGGACCATGGTAAGTCACTTGACCGCCACGATCGCTTTGTACAACTGGGATATCTCCTGTGTTGAGCAGGTGCTCGACTTTGCCTGCCTGTCCTTGGGTAAATACAGGTGAATGTTCAACTAGCCAAATTTCATCTGCTGTGTCTTCAGTACGGTTATTGGTGAAGTCATGCATGGCATCGAACGTCGTTTGGTAATCACGACGACCAAGGTTTTTAATAATAAGTGCTGTGTGCAATTTACTACCCAGATATTAATGAAGATGCCAATCATAAAGAAGGCTAGGTCTGGGCATTATACCTAAACTTGGTGCAGATGTATTGTTAACGAGTGATGAAGGAGTTATGGATAATAAGTGAGAATTATAAGAAGGTTTACTGATAGAAATAACAGGCGACGTTGTGCGCCGCCTGATGTCGTTGTTTATAGTACAACGCGAACGATATCGATATCGCCTAACTCTTTGTATAACGTTTCAACTTGCTCAATGCTTGTCGCTGTGATGTTGATTGAAACGGCGCTGTAAGTCCCTTTGCTACTTGGGGTAACTTTAGGTGTGTAATCGCCAGGTGCATGGCGTTGGACTACTTCTACAACACGATCTGCAAGTTCAGGTTTGTTTTCACCCATTACCTTGTAGGTAAAGCTACAAGGGAATTCAAGTAGATCTCTTAGTTTTGGTTGCTCTTGTTCTTGCATATAGAACTCCAAGGTTCGCTTTCAATGTTGTCTTGCAACACCGCTATTATGACTAATATAAGTGTAAGGCAGGCATCTTAATGTGTCAGTCGGTGTAAAACAAGTGGTGGATGATGTCTGTAGGACGTTGGAAAAGTAATGTTTGTCTTTAGTTATGAAAACAAAAGGGAAGCCGAAGCTCCCCTTTTTGATTTGTGCATGAATAGTAATAGATTACTTAAACCAGTTTTGCACTAGCATCATTACGTAATCAACCATACGGCTAAATAGGCTACCTTCTTTTACATCGTTTAGCGCAACAAGTGGGTATTGTGCTACTTCTTGATCGCCAACACGGTAAGTGAGAGTACCCACTTCTTCACCTTTGGTAATTGGCGCTTTTAGCTCTTTGGTTAGCACGAAGCTTGCTTTTAAATCTTTTGCTTGGCTCCGTGGTAGCGTTACGTAAGTATTTTCAGCTACACCTAGGTTTACTGTGTCAGTATCACCCATCCATACTTTTTCAGTTTCGATGGTTTGATCTTTCTTATTTGGTGACAGTGTTTCGTAGAAGCGGAAACCGAAGTTTAATAGCTTCTTACTTTCAGCTAGGCGAGCATTCTTGCTAGCTGTGCCCATTACAACCGCAACAAGGCGCATGTTGCCTTCAGTTGCAGTACTTACAAGGCTGTAACCTGCGTTATCTGTGTGGCCTGTTTTTAGACCATCAACGTGCATGCTCTTATCCCAAAGTAGACCGTTACGGTTATATTGAGTGATGCCGTTGTATGTGAATGATTTCTCACTATAGATCTTAAACTCATTCGGTAAATCACTGATCAGGTGACGAGCCAGAATAGATAGATCGTATGGTGTTGTGTATAGATCTGGGCGGTCTAAACCGTGAACGTTAGCAAAGTGTGTAGACTTCATGCCAAGATTCTTCGCCCAACCATTCATGAGATCAACGAATGATTCTTGGGAACCCGCAATGTGTTCAGCCATAGCAACACACGCATCGTTACCTGAATCAACAATGATACCGCGGTTTAGATCGCTAACTTTGACGGTTTTTCCCACTTCAAGGAACATTTTTGATGAGCCAGGGAAGTTTTTAGCCCATGCATTCTTGCTGATAACAACATTGTCGTCTGGTGAGATATTACCGTTTTTAATTTCTTGACCGATAACATAGCTGGTCATCATTTTCGTCAAACTAGCAGGTGCCAGTTTTTCGTATTCATTATGACCGGCAAGGATTTTGCCTGAGTTATAGTCTACAAGGATATAGCCTTTTGCCGCGATTTGTGGAGCTTCAGGTACGACTGCTGGTGATGCAGCAACAGTAGCTGAAGCCAGCAAAGTGGCAGAAATGGCTACAGAACGGAAAAGCGCAGCTGTTTTCTTCATGGTTATTATAACTTTAGTTTATCTAAGACAAGAAATGGTGCTCACTATAGCAGATAACCTTCTGCCAATCAGTGGAATGAAGGAAGATCCCTATTTATTGACATTAAGCGGACGTAATCCGTGCAATTGCTGGTGTTTAACGTGCTGTTGTGAACAAAAATTAGCTTGTATGTTCTGGTTTTTACACTCTGAACATACAAGCCGTAATTATGATTCCTAAATTAAAATTAGGTTCATATTATCTGTTAGCCGTGATGATAAAGGCTTTTGGATAGTGATGAGCTTTCGCTTTAGTGAGTTGCTTTTCTGCATCGTTATGATCCATGAAAGGACCTAAACGTACACGGTAGACTGTGCGATTATCCACTTGCTCAATATCAACATTTGTATTGTATTGACGCTTAAGCGCGTTACGCATGTCTTCAGCTTTCGCCAAGCTATTTACCGCAGCTAATTGAACAAAGTAGTGATGAGGAATAGGGGAATTCTTCATCGCTTCTTTGCTAGAAGGCTTCGGTATATTAATCACTTCAATTTTTACAGGGGCTGTGCCGAGGCTAATTACGCCAATTTTTGCAGCCGCCGCCATACTTAAATCGATGATACGACCATCATGGAATGGGCCGCGATCGTTAACGCGTACGATAGTAGATTTACCATTACGCATGTTAGTTACACGTACAAAGCTCGGTAGCGGCAACGTTTTATGTGCTGCCGTCATTGCGAACATATTGTATGTTTCACCATTAGAGGTTTTATGACCGTGGAACTTCTCGCCATACCAAGAGGCATAACCTGTTTCAGTGTAACCTTTGGTGTTTTTTACTATGTGGTAGCGCTTACCGCGTAGGGTGTAATCTTTATTACCTGCACGGCTATACGGTTCATAGTGCGGCACTACAGGTGGTACTTTTGAAAAATCAGGTACAACAGATGGTGCTCGGTCATCTTTTAACGAATAACGGCCAGCATTGGGATCGTCATTCGTTGGAGTATTCGGTTTAAATAATAAGCCTGGTGTGGCGTGTTCTGCTTTTGTCTCTGGCTGCTGAGGTTTATCTGGCGAGGAACTACATCCTGCAAGTAGAACAAAAAACAATAAAAAAAGTGAACGCATTTAGGTCGCCTTAGACAACATTTTTCTGTGAGTGTGGATAGACATCAAAATACCGAAGCCAGCTAAGAGGGTCATCATGGATGTACCGCCATAACTCACTAGAGGTAATGGAACGCCTACAACAGGCAGAATGCCACTTACCATACCGATATTTACAAATACATAAACAAAGAAACTTAAAACAATACTGCCAGCCATCATGCGTCCGAACGCTGTTTGAGCTCGGCTTGCTAACAATAATCCTCGACCTAAGATAAAGAGATAAATTGTTAATAAACCAATTACACCGGTTAAGCCCCATTCTTCTGCAATCACCGCAAAAATGAAGTCCGTATGTCGCTCAGGAACGAATTCAAGCTGAGATTGAGTACCGTGTAGCCAACCTTTACCACTAATGCCACCAGAGCCAATAGCGATTTTTGATTGAATAATATGGTATCCCGCTCCCAGTGGATCAGACTCTGGATTAAACAAAGTCATCACACGCGTACGCTGGTAGTCGTGCATGAGGAAGAACCATAACACAGGAATAAAGGCACCGAGTAATACTAAAGCACCGATAATCAGTCTCCAGCTAATTCCTGACAGAAACAGAACAAAAATGCCGGATGCTGCCACCAAAATTGATGTACCTAAGTCCGGTTGTTTAGCGATTAATATCGTCGGTGTGAATATCAATACTAATGCGACGAAGATATTTCGCATGGATGGTGGTAGTGGACGATTACCAATAAACCTTGCCACCATCAAAGGTACAGCGAGTTTTAATAGCTCCGACGGCTGAAAGCGAACAAAACCTAAATTTAGCCAACGCTGGGCACCTTTTGATACCTCACCAAATGCTAATACACTGAATAATAACAGTAAACCGACACCAAACAGGTAAGGTGCCCAAGCTTCGTAATGGCGTGGGGCGATTTGTGCAAGCAGCACCATGATGCCAAGTGACATCAACATGCGCATGGCTTGACGTTCCATCATGGCAACATTTTGACCACTTGCGCTCCACATGATGATCAGGGCAAACCCCATCAGGGTTAAGATCCCTAGTAATAGTGGCACATCGATATGTAAGCGTTCACTTAGTGTTCGCTTGGTACCGGTTGCCGCCATAATACTCATTGTTGTACCTCTGTTGTTTCTGACACCGTGAGTGCTGAGTTGGACTCAGATTTATTCTCAGGGTTCGGTTTGATCAGCATATGGTCGAAAATTTTACGGGCAATTGGACCACCATTACTTGAACCACCACCGGCATTTTCTAACACCATAGAGACCACTACTTCAGGTTTATCAAATGGCGCAAATGCGGTAAATAAAGCATGGTCGCGAAGGCGTTCTTCTAGCTCATCGGCATTGTATTTTTGGTTTTCAGCAAGGCCAAATACCTGTGCTGAACCTGATTTTCCACCGGCTTCGTAAGGCGTATCGTAAAACGCTTTACGTGCTGTACCACGGGTGCCATAGAGTACACGGTGCATGCCTTCTCGGGCGATTTCCCATGTCTCAGGTGAGACTTCTGATATAGGTGGGAAGTCTTTAAACTCAGCTGGTTTTTCTACTTCTTCATCGACAATATCTTTCAGTAGGTGTGGGCGATGGACAACACCGTTATTAACCAGCACAGATGTTGCTTTTGCTATTTGTAGTGGTGTTGCAGTCCAATAACCTTGTCCGATACCGACAGGGATCGTATCGCCTTGATACCAAGGACGTTTGTGTCTTGCTTGTTTCCAGTCGCGAGTTGGCATATTAGCTTTACTTTCTTCATGAATATCAATGCCTGTGTATTCACCGTAACCAAAACGGTTCATCCATGTAGACAGTTTGTCGATACCCATATCGTAAGCAACTTGATAAAAGTAAGTGTCCACTGACTCTTCAATCGCTTTGTAAATATTAACTGGGCCGTGCCCCCAACGTAGCCAGTCACGGAACTTACGACTGGTTGAGTTAGGAATTTGCCACCAACCGGGATCGTTACGGGTAGTTTTTGGTGTTACCACGCCTTCGGTTAATGCAGCGACTGCAATCATTGGTTTAACCGTTGATGCTGGTGGGTAGATACCCAGCGTGACACGGTTAACCAGAGGGCGATCAGGGTTGTTTAGTAACTCACGGTACTTTTTACCTGAGATCCCTTTAACAAATAGGTTTGGATCGTAACTTGGGCTCGACACCATGGCTAAAATCGCATCGTCTTTTGGATCGAGTACAACGACAGAGCCACGCTTGTGCTTGATGATTTCTTTGCCCGTTTCCGGATCTAACTTGCGTTCAGTTAAGAGCTCTTGAACATAGAGTTGAAGTCCGAGATCGATATTTAGTTTGATATCTTTACCCGGAATTGGTGGCACGTATTTTAAGGTGCGAATAATCCGCCCACGGCTATTCACTTCCACTTCTTGATAGCCAGAAGTACCGTGTAAGAGATCTTCGTAGTAACGCTCGATACCCAGTTTGCCGATATCACGAGTGGCTTTATAGTTGCTAAGCTTTCCATCTTGATCGAGCTTTTTAAGATCACGATCATTAATTTTAGCGACATAACCCAGCACATGAGTCAGTGAGTCGCCGTATGGGTAGTAGCGTTTAAGGTAAGCTTTTACTTCAACACCAGGGAAGCGATGCTGATTAACAGCAAATAATGCTACTTGTTGTTCATTTAAGCCTTCAAGGATCGGTACAGATTTAAAACGACGGGTGCGACGACGTTCTTTTTTGAATCGTTCGATGTCTTCATCGGTTAATCCCAATACTGATTTTAGATCAGCATAGGTACGCTCCATATCGGGCACTTTTTCGATGGTAACTTCGAGATTATAAATAGGGCGGTTTTCAGCTAGCAGTATGCCGTTACGATCATAGATAAGACCGCGGTTTGGGGATACTGGGACAATTTTGATCCGGTTATCATTGGAACGGGTTTTATAGTCTTGGTGTTGTTCAACCTGAATGTTGAATAGGTTGAACAATAACACGCTGACCAAGACAATAATTCCAATGAATGAGACAAGAGCTCGACGGAAAAATAGCGCCGACTCAGCGCGATGGTCGCGGATCTGGGTTCGCTTTTGTCTCATCTATGGTTATTCCCTGTGGTACGGATGGTTAGCCGTGATGCTCCATGCACGGTATAAGCTTTCAGCCATAACAACACGCACTAACGGGTGCGGTAGTGTTAATGGTGATAGTGACCAGCTTTGCTCTGCGGCTGCTTTACAAGCCGGTGCAAGACCTTCAGGTCCGCCAATTAAAATTGACACATCGCGACCATCCAGTTTCCAAGCTTCTAGTTGACCTGCTAGCTGCTCGGTATCCCAGCGTTTACCTGGAATATCTAAAGTAACGATACGGTTACCCTTAGCAACGGCTGCTAACATTGCTTCACCTTCTTTTTGAAGGATACGTGCAATATCAGCGTTCTTACCGCGCTTACCCGCTGGAATTTCAATCAGTTCCAACGGCATATCTTTAGGGAAGCGACGGCTATATTCTTTATAACCTTCTTCAACCCATTTTGGCATTTTGGTGCCGACTGCGATTAATTGAAGCTTCATGACTCTCTTAGCTCCAAAGCTTCTCCAGTTGGTACATTTGGCGTGCGTCTTCTTGCATGATGTGTAGCATCACGTTGCCCATGTCAACGATAACCCACTCACCATCATCTTCGCCGCTGATACCAAAAGGAGGGAAGTCAATTAACTTTGATTCTTTGTTAACGTGATCAGCGATAGAGCAAACGTGACGGTTTGAAGTACCAGTACAGATCACCATTACATCAGTAATGCTTGATTTACCTTGTACATCAATAGTTACGATGTCTTGTGCTTTAAGATCGTCAATTTTATCAACAATGAAATCGTGTAGTTCTTGAACTTGCAAAGGGATTCCCTCAATAAGCGTTTAAAAATGTGTGGTCGTTAAGTTCTATTTTACTATTGGATTAGAGGTGTAAAAAGTTTTCCGACCGCAATAAGGTCGGCAGTATACCATGCTCTTATCTGACAGCGATAAAAGGACAAGGTTCATACGATGATTTTTCGACCGCTTAAGGGAAGATTCAGGAAAAAAACGGTCAACAATGACTGATGACCGTTGAGATGCGAGGGTTATGCGTGGTGTAAGTGAGTGTCGAAACCACAAATTTCAGCACATAGCGTACTTAACGCTGGCCAAGGATTGGTGTCGTAGTCGGTTTTCACTTGGAGCTCTAATTGGGTGAGCTGACGAATAATACCGACAAGTCGTGTCAGTGGTAGACGATGCAGTGCTCCAATATACATTTCACGGCGGTTTTGCCACACTCGAAATTGCTCAAAAATAATATTAAGTGGTGTCCCTTTTTTACCCATTTCCTGCATTTTGTAGAGTTGGGTTAACTCACGTTGCAGGGTACGTAACAAGATAGTGGCTTCCACACCTTCTCCTTGTAGCTGACGTAATACCCGTTGGCTACGTTTGGCTTGTCCAGCTAATACAGCATCAACAAGTTGGAATGGGGTGTAGTGATTATGGCGACTGAGTGCTTCTTGTAAGCGAACAATATTCAATTCACCATCGGGATAGAGCAAAATTAACTTGTGTAAACTTTGAGCTAACGCCAATAAATTCCCTTCGTGCCACTGTGCCAGCATTTGTACTGATTCATGATCGGGCTTTAAACCTAATACTCGACAACGAGCTTGAATAAAGCGCGGCATTTGTTTGGCATCAGGGGTATTACATGGCACATACAAACCAATCGCATCAAGCGCTTTAAACCACTTAGTTGCTTCTTGTTTCTTATTTAAATAAGGGCCAGTAAGCACTAATAAAATATCAGGGTTTAGATGCTCGATAACCTCTAGTAATGCTTTAGCTTGATTGGCATTTAAGCCTGTGTCAGGTACATCTAGTTCAATGATTTGCTGGGCTGAAAATAGACTCATGGCTTGGCAGCAGTCGAGCACAAGGTTCCAATCCAGCTGGTTATCAATGGTGAAGTGATGGCGCTCAAGAAAACCTTGCTGTTGGGCTAGTTGCTTGATGCTATCACCACACTCTTGTTTGAGTAGTGGCTCATTACCAAATAATAGGTAGGCCTGACGCAGCCCTTTATCAAGTTGCTGCGTCAGTTGTTCTGGGTAAACTCTCATTGTGTGTTATGGCTGCTGTGCTGAGTCTCTGATGCTTTTGTTGGCAACGTTGTGATTGTTGTTTTGCCTGTGTCATCTGAAGATTCTTGTTTATCTTCTTCGTTTAAGATCTCTTTAAGTTGAGAGTCGAGCTTATCTTCTTCAATTTTCTTAAAGACAGCAGTTAGACGTGCCAGTTTACGCATGATCTGTTGTGCAGCTTGTTCACGCATTACATTGACTAACTCATCTTGTTCAACCGATTTTGCTAGTGCGGTTAATGGGTTATCAAGGAAAGTACGAGTGACTTTCGTGGTGTAAGTCTGTTGACCTTGATTTGGGATCGTCACCGAGTAGTTAACCGTTAGGGTTAAATCGTATTCCGCTTTACCGTTGTTTTGGTATAGCGATAGGGTACGCTCGCCCGTTGATTCACTGTTGATATTTAGATTCGGTACGTCTTTTGCTGGTGCAACTTCACTAATGCCATGTAATTTAAATTGGTATCGCACCATACGCGTCATTTGGCCATATGGGTCAAAGCTGGTTAATGACAGTTTAGCAATGCCGTCAGGCAGCATGTAATTACCACGAAGGTGGAAGCCACAAGAAGCTGTTGTTAGCGCGAGAAGAGTGATGATAAGTAGTCGAGTAAGGCGGTTTGCCGAGAAAAAACTTTTCACGAAAGTCAGCTCCTTGAAGTAAAAAGCAGTGCGCAAAGCGCAACAAGTAAAAGTATGACTGTAATTATAAAGATCCCCGCAGAAGCGGGGATCTTGAGCTTATTGCTATGTTAGACGAGCTAACAAAGAAAAGTAACCTTGATTAGTTAGCTACAATGTTAAGTAGCTTACCAGGAACGTAGATCACTTTACGAATCGTTAAGCCATCAGTGAACTTAGTCACGTTCTCATCATTTAAGCCTAGCTCTTCTACTTGCTCTTTGGTTGCGTCAGCTGCAACAGTCAGTTTTGCACGTAGTTTACCGTTAACTTGAACGATGATCAGTTTCTCATCTTCCACTAATGCTTTTTCGTCAGCTTGTGGCCATTGTGCATTATCAATGTCTGTTTCGCCCAGCGCCGTCCACATTTCAAAACAGATGTGTGGAGTAATTGGGTAAAGCATGGCAACAATCGCTTTTAGTGCTTCATCAAGAATTGCACGATCTTGTACAGACTCTTGAGGTGCCTTAGCAAGCTTGTTCATCAGCTCCATGATAGCAGCAATTGCAGTATTGAATGTCTGACGACGACCAATATCATCACTTACTTTTGCAATAGTTTTGTGAATATCACGACGAAGTGCTTTTTGATCTGCTGTTAGTGCTGCTGCATCAACTGCTTCTGCTGCGCCTTTCTCAGTGTGTTCACGCACTAGTTTCCAAACACGCTTAAGGAAACGGTTAGCACCTTCAACGCCAGACTCTTGCCATTCAAGTGTCATGTCAGCAGGTGATGCAAACATCATGAATAGACGTACTGTGTCAGCACCGTACTTGTCTACCATCTCTTGAGGGTCGATACCGTTGTTCTTAGACTTAGACATTTTGATCATGCCTGAGTGCTCAACGTTACGGCCATCAGTATCAACAGCTGAAGTGATACGGCCTTTACCATCACGCTCAACAGTTACTTCTGTTGGGGCAACCCACTCTTTACCACCTTTATCTGTGGTGTAGAAGAATGCATCAGCAAGCACCATGCCTTGACATAGTAGCTGCTTGAACGGCTCGTCAGATGTTACGTAACCAGCATCACGTAGCAGTTTGTGGAAGAAGCGAGAGTACAGTAGGTGCATACATGCGTGCTCAATACCACCAATGTATTGGTCTACAGGTAGCCAGTAGTTCGCTTTTTCTGGATCTAGGATATCATCAGCTTGTGGTGAACAGTAACGTGCGTAGTACCAAGAAGATTCCATGAAGGTATCAAAGGTATCGGTTTCACGTAGTGCTGGCTCACCGTTAAAAGTGGTTTTCGCCCACTCTTTATCAGCTTTGATTGGGCTAGTCACGCCATCCATTACTACGTCTTCTGGTAGAATTACTGGTAGTTGATCTGCTGGTACTGGGTGAACTTCACCATCTTCAGTCGTTACCATTGGGATTGGTGCACCCCAGTAACGTTGACGAGATACACCCCAGTCACGTAGACGGAAGTTAACTGTCTTCTTACCTTTACCTTCAGCTTCAAGTTTTGCTGCAATAGCATCAAATGCTTGTTGGAAGTTTAGGCCATCGAAATCACCAGAGTTGAATAGGATACCTTTTTCAGTGTATGCAGCTTCAGCGATATCTAGCTCGCTACCATCTTCTGGCTTGATAACTGCCATGATGTCGATGTTGTATTTAGTTGCAAACTCGAAGTCACGTTGATCGTGCGCAGGTACTGCCATTACCGCACCTGTGCCGTAATCCATCAGTACAAAGTTTGCTACGTATACAGGTACTTCACGACCATCTAATGGGTGGATAGCGGTTAGACCAGTATCCATGCCTTTCTTTTCCATGGTTGCAAGATCAGCTTCTGCAACCTTGTTGTTACGGCATTCGTGAATGAAATCTGCAAGCGCTGGGTTATTTTCAGCGGCTTTTGCTGCAAGAGGGTGACCTGCTGCGATGCTTACAAATGTCACACCCATTAGTGTGTCAGGGCGTGTTGTGTAAACTTCTAGATCGTCGTTGTCTTTAACTTTGAATGTTAGTTCAACACCTTCAGAGCGACCAATCCAGTTGCGCTGCATGGTTTTCACCATTTCAGGCCAACCGTCTAGTTGATCAAGATCGTCAAGTAGCTCTTGTGCGTACTCAGTGATCTTAATGAACCATTGTGGGATCTCTTTTTGCTCAACTGGTGTGTCACAACGCCAACAACAACCGTCTTCAACCTGCTCGTTAGCAAGTACAGTTTGGTCGTTTGGACACCAGTTAACAGATGAAGTCTTCTTGTAAACAAGGCCTTTGTTGTAAAGCTTAGTGAAGAACTCTTGCTCCCAACGGTAGTATTCTGGCGTACATGTTGCGAACTCACGGTTCCAATCGTAACCAAAACCTAATAGCTTAAGTTGATTCTTCATGTACTCGATGTTTTCGTAAGTCCATGGCGCAGGTGCAGTCTTATTTTTCACTGCCGCATTTTCAGCAGGTAGACCAAATGCATCCCAGCCGATTGGCTGCATTACATTTTTACCTTGTAAGCGCTGGTAGCGAGAGATAACATCACCGATAGTGTAGTTACGCACGTGACCCATGTGCAGTCGACCACTTGGGTACGGGAACATGGAGAGACAGTAGAATTTTTCTTTATTAGGGTCTTCACTAACAACAAAGGTTTTTTTGTTGTCCCAATGTTCTTGAACTTTCTGTTCAATGTCCTGTGGACGATATTGTTCTTGCATCGATGACATCCGGGATATTGTGAGTTTGATATAAACACATTCAAATTAATCGGCATAGAATAACCAAAGGTAAAGGTGTCAACAATAGCTGAAGGCAATTCGATACCTTTAATCTTGTATTTGGCGGTATTTCAGCACGCTTTTAGTCAATATAGGCTAAGGAGAAACATCATGACTCAACAAAAAGCACATTACGAAGCGCTATTAGAAAAAGTCACCGAGACATTAAAAAATAGCCCACAAGAGCTTAAGAAGTTTATTGAGACGACTGAACTGTATGGTAAAGCCGCCAGCGATATGACTAAAGATGAGCTTGCATTAATTGAAGCGTATTTAAAAAGTGATCTCAAAACCTTCAGTGAAGAAGCAAAAAATAGCCCAGAGCCTTTCAAAGAAAGTCCATTCTATAAGTTAGTAAGTGAAACTATTTGGCAGCACCTTGCTGAAATTACTGATAAGACCCAGTTAGAGTGGCTTGAAGTCATGGATGATATTAAACACAAAGGGGTGTATCACTCAGGCGAGTTAGTCGGGCTTGGGCATTTAGTCTGTGAAAAATGCGGTCATCAACAAACCATTACGCATGTGACTCGTATTGAGCCATGTATTAAATGTGGCTGTAAAGAATTTAGTCGTCAGCCGCTTGAGCCGTAAAGAGTTCATTTTAGTCGATAAGAAAAACGCAGCCCGAGAGCTGCGTTTTTTTATATCTAGTGTTTAGGTTTGATTAGATATCGTCTGGACGCTCTAAGGTTTCAACCACCACAGCATTGTCTTCTGCTGGTGTTTTAATGGTTTCAGCTGGCTTTACTGTTTTTGCTTCTTGAGCAGGTTTTTGTAGCCCTTGAGGTACCATCTTGTCGTAGCCTTTCACATTACGTGTTGCTTCGGTCATTGGCTCGAAAGTGAATTTTTGACCAGCGAGTGATGCTTCAATCATGGCACCACCTTTGGCTTTCGTGAAGATAGCAACGCCATTAATGTAGCTGCGTGTTGCGTATTCACCGTTAGAGCCAGCACCAGCACCTGCTGTACCAGCTTTTGCCGATGCGCCTTCATCTAAGGCGACAGCCGATGCTTGAGCATCTAGCTCGAAGCTACCGCTAACAAAATTGTCGTACGCGCGCTTGTCTTGGAAGAACAGGATCTCACTGTAAGCCTGTCCACCAAACTGTAAGCCAATAGATATTTGGAATAGCTTAGCAAAGCCAGTTGCTTGGTTCGCTTTAAAGACAACACCATTACCGTAAGCACCACCAACCCAAAAACCACCTTTACCAACTGAAGGGAAAACGGCATAACCATAAGCGCTTTTAAAGAAAGGCTGAGTTTGTGGTGATTGATAGAACAAGTCGAGTGCTTTTTGTGTATCACTATCTTGTGCTAACGCAGATGTCGAGCTCAGCATCATGATACAGGTACATAAGGTAATAAATAGTTTATGTATCGTTTTCATTAATCCGATCCTTGCAGGTTACGTAAGGCTTTAGGGGAGTGCCTTGCGAATCATAGGTTCTTTGTATGTTGTATTTATAAGTATTTGGTTATTTATTCAACCAACATACCATGTGATTAAAAAAAAGGTGAAGCCTAAATCTTCACCTTTTTGTTCACTTTACTCGGTTTCTAACTCTCGAGTGTCACGGAAATGTCCGCGTTGTCGACGGATCAGGATCCACGATAAAGCAAAAGCCCATAAGCCATAGAAGTACAACGGCCAGCTACCAAGGGTAGTGTATGGTGTCATACCAATCGTTGGGATAACGGTTGCTTTAAGTACGCCGGTGACGAACTGCGGTAACTTTTTAGTGATATGACCTTCGTGGTTAACGACAGCTGTGATCCCCGTATTGGTTGCACGCAGTAGAGGTTTACCGAGCTCTAGGGCGCGCATCTGAGCGATTTCCATATGCTGGAAAGGGCCAATAGAGCGACCGAACCATGCATCGTTCGATAATGTCAGCAACATTTCAGTGTGATTAGTGATGTTTTCACGCATCTGCTCACTAAAGGCCACTTCATAACATAATGCAGGGGCAATCGAGTAACCATGTGCTTGAATGTTTGGCTGTATGTAAGCACCACGGCTAAATGACGACATTGGTAAGTTAAATAAGGGTGCAATAGGGCGAAGTAAATCACCAAATGGCACGAACTCACCAAAAGGCAGTAAGTGGTGCTTACTGTATCGTGTTGCTGTGTCGTAGTTATACGGGCCGTCAGCATCGACACCTAGGGTTAAAATGTTATTAAAGAACTGACCATCTGGTTTCTGATCAAGAATACCAGTGATCACTGTGCTGTTATTAGCACGGGCAGCGTCATCTAAGCCTTGTAAGAACACAGGAATGTGAGCTTCTAAGGCTGGAATCGCTGCTTCTGGCCAGATGATCAGATCAGAACCCCAGTTTTCACGGGTTAGATCCATGTACTTCATTAAGGTCGGCCAGCGCTCATTCGGATCCCATTTCTTTTCTTGCGGGATATTGCCCTGAATTAATGCCACAGTGACACTGTTTTTCGGATCCGGTTTCACCCACTGTGCTTTTCCAGCCCAGAATGATAGACCAATGATCACAACTGGGATTAACAAGGGTTTCCAATTGCGGTAGCTAACTGCAGCAACAATAGCGCCTGATATGAGTACGAGAGCAAGCGTAATACCCTCGACACCAAAGATTGGTGCGATGGAGGCTAATGGGCTATCAATTTGACTGTAACCCATCCATAGCCAAGGAAAGCCGGTAAACAACCAGCCACGGATCCAATCTAAGATAAGCCAGATCACAGGGCCTGTTAGCAGCAGCTGGTGGAATGGACGATGGCGGTTAATACGATTATAGAGATAACCGAAAAGCGCGGGATAAAGTGCAAGATAGCCAATTAATAGGCTCATCAAGAATACGCTAGCGATCTTTGGCATACCGCCAAAGTTATCAATACTAACGTGTACCCAGCTAATACCGGTACCAAACATGCCTAAACCGTAAAGGAAACCGATCAAAGCAGAGCGTTTAGCCGTTTTATGCTGGAGTAAGAAGAAAAAGGCAATGAGAGATAATGGCGCAAGTAGCCAATAGTTATAAGGTGCAAAAGAAAGGGTGGCAATTGCACCCGCTGGAACAGCTGCGAGCAGCTGTCCCAACGTTAGTAATGATTTTTTTGTCATTCTTTAAGAAGTAATAGTCGGTTGAAACGCTTCGTCAGGAACCGTTACTTGTAACTGGATAACACGACGGCTATCGGCAGAAGTCACTTTAAACGAGTAACCATCAACTTCAACAACTTCACCTCGGGTTGGTAGGTGACCAAAACTCATCATAACCAGTCCGCCGACGGTATCGACTTCTTCATCGCAGAATGAGGTTTGGAATAGCTCATTGAAATCTTCAATGGTTGTCAGTGCTTTTACCGCATAGGTGTGTTTACTTAACTGACGGATATCTTGCTCTTCTTCGTCATCGAATTCATCTTCGATTTCGCCAACGATTTGTTCAAGGATATCTTCAATGGTGATAACACCGGAAACACCACCAAACTCATCAACCACAATCGCCATGTGGTAGCGCTCTTCGCGGAATTCTTTTAATAGACGGTCAACACGCTTACTTTCCGGCACAACAACGGCAGGGCGTAGCACTTTGTCCATATCAAAAGGTTCGCTATCAGGAAGCAGATAACGTAGAAGGTCTTTGGCTAGCAAAATGCCTTCAACGTGGTCTTTATCATCACTGATCACTGGGTAACGAGAGTGTTGGGCTTCAACGATTAAATCAATCAGATCTTCTAACTTCTGAGAACGCTCAATCGTGATCATTTGTGAACGTGGGATCATAATGTCACGTACACGCATTTCAGAAATTTCCATTACACCTTCGAGCATGTCGCGAGTGTCGTGGTCGATCAGATCGTTTTCTTCTGAATCTCGAAAAACTTCAACCAAGTCTTCACGGTTTTGTGGTTCACCTTGAAATAGTTGGCCGATACGTTCAAAGAAGGACTTTCTACTCGGACCTTCAGATGTTTGGGGGTTATCTTCGTTCATTATTTACTTTCAGCAAATAGCTTGTCAGCTAAGTGGACGATGCCACGGAAATGCGATCCATCTTATGATGAATCGCGGTATTAAACATTATTGCTTTTCAGAGATGTAAGGATCAACAAAGCCCATGTTTTGCATGATTTCTGTTTCTAAACCTTCCATTTCTTCAGCTTCATCATCTTCAATATGATCATAACCTAGCAGATGAAGACTGCCATGTACAACCATATGTGCCCAATGTGCTTTTAGTGGCTTATTCTGCTCAAGTGCTTCTTTTTCTACCACTTGTCGGCAAATAATTAAGTCACCTAACAGTTCCAATTCAATGCCCGGAGGGGCTTCAAATGGAAAAGATAACACGTTGGTTGGACGATCTTTACCACGGTATTCAAGGTTAAGCTCATGACTGTCAGCTTCATCCACTAAGCGGATAGTGACTTCAGCATCAGCTTGAAAAGGGGTAACGGCTGCGTCTAACCACTGTTGGAATTCTGCTTCAGTTGGCAGTCCATCTTGGCTTTCAGTGGCGTATTGTAAATCAAGGTAAATAGCCATTAGTTACTCTTTTCTGATTCGACTTTTGCCGCTGCTGCAACAGCAACTAACGCGGCTTCTTTCGCATCTTGCTCAGCGCGACGGCGTTGTTCTGCAAGTTTGCGTTGTTTCTGATCTTCGCTTTCCCATGTTTCGTAAGCTTGAACAATACGAGCAACAACTGGATGGCGAACAACGTCATCGGCTTGGAAGAAGTTAAAGCTGATTTCATCAACATCAGATAATACTTCAATCGCATGACGTAGACCTGAACGAGCCCCTCGTGGTAAGTCGATCTGGGTCACGTCACCGGTGATCACTGCACAGGAGTTAAAACCAATACGGGTTAGGAACATTTTCATCTGTTCAACCGTGGTGTTTTGGCTCTCGTCTAGGATAATAAATGCATCATTAAGGGTACGTCCACGCATATATGCTAATGGGGCAACTTCAATCACATTTCGTTCAATTAATTTTTCTACCCGCTCGAAACCTAACATTTCAAATAGCGCATCGTAGAGTGGTCGAAGGTAAGGATCGACCTTCTGGCTTAGGTCACCCGGTAGGAAACCTAATTTCTCACCAGCTTCTACTGCTGGACGCGTTAATAGAATACGGCGAATTTCTTGGCGCTCAAGCGCATCGACAGCTGCAGCAACGGCAAGGTAGGTTTTACCTGTACCAGCAGGACCAATACCAAAGGTGATATCGTGCGTCACCATATTAGCAATGTATTGTGCTTGGTTTGGTGTACGTGGCTTAATCACACCTTTTTTGGTCTTGATGTGAATTTCTTTACCGTATGGGATAGAAGATTCTGTTGTTTGCTCTAATACGCCGGATTCTTTGATCGCAAGGTGGATTTGATCCGGTTCGATATCAGGAATGTTGTTACGCACAGGTGCAGTATCAACGTAAAGATCTTTAATGATATTGGTAGCCGCTTCGGCTGTATGCGGTTTTCCCACAACGCTAAAGTTATTGCTACGGTGATTGATCTCAACACCCAAACGGCGTTCTAATTGTTTGATATTGTCGTCGAAAGGGCCACAGAGGCTGGAAAGGCGCTGGTTATCGGCAGGTTCCAGGGTAAATTCTACAGTAATTATTTTGCTCAAGGTTTGCCTCTCATTTAGGCCGCCGAGTGGCGGCCATATACATAGGGCAGAAGACGTACTCTAGTAATACGTAATGCTTTAATAAAGCGGTTACGGTTTACTCTGGAGTATAAACGCCTACACCCAATTCATCTTCTTTACGAGTCTTCGCCATCATTTCTGCTGGAGTCATCGCAACACGAAGATTCATTTCTGCTTCTGTACGTACTAGCTCACCACGGAGTGAGTTAGTAAATACGTCAGTGATCTTCACATCTACGAATTGACCAATTAAATCAGCAGAACCTTCGAAGTTAACAACTCGGTTGTTCTCAGTACGACCACGAAGCTCCATTACGTTCTTCTTCGATGGACCTTCTACAAGGATACGTTGTTCAGTACCTAGCATTTGGCGTGAGTAACGCATAGCTTGAGTATTGATCTGTTGTTGTAGTTCGTACAAGCGTTCTTTTTTCACTTCTTCTGATAGATCACACGGGTAATCAGCCGCTGGTGTACCAGGACGTGCAGAGAAAATGAAGCTAAAGCTCATGTCAAAATCAACGTCACGGATCAGCTTCATAGTGTCTTGGAAGTCCTGATCGGTTTCGCCAGGGAATGCCACGATAAAGTCAGAGCTGATCGTAATATCAGGACGTGCTTGACGTAGTTTACGGATTTTAGACTTGTACTCGATAGCCGTGTGTGGACGCTTCATCATAGTTAGGATGCGATCCGAACCACTTTGTACTGGTAAGTGTAAGAAGCTTACAAGCTCTGGCGTATCTTTGTACACTTCGATGATGTCATCAGTGAACTCGATTGGGTGACTTGTTGTGTAACGAATACGGTCAATACCATCGATAGCTGCAACTAAACGTAGCAGTTCAGCAAATGATGCGATTTCACCATCGTGCATTACGCCACGGTATGCGTTTACGTTTTGACCTAGTAGGTTAACTTCACGTACACCTTGCTCTGCAAGTTGGGCAATTTCAAATAGTACATCATCAAGTGGACGGCTAACTTCTTCACCACGTGTGTATGGAACTACACAGTAAGTACAGTATTTAGAACAACCTTCCATGATAGAAACAAACGCTGTTGCGCCTTCTGCACGAGGCTCAGGTAGGCTGTCAAATTTCTCAATTTCAGGGAATGAGATATCCATAACAGGCGCATCATCAGACTGCGACTGTTTAATCATTTCTGGTAGGCGGTGTAGAGTCTGTGGACCAAAAATCACATCAACGTAAGGTGCACGTTGACGAATAGAATCGCCTTCTTGGGTTGCTACACAACCACCGACACCGATCACAAGATCCGGCTTCTTATCTTTTAATGTTTTCCAACGACCTAATTGGTGGAAAACTTTCTCTTGTGCCTTTTCACGGATCGAGCAGGTGTTAAGTAGCAGAACATCTGCTTCTTCTGGGATTTCCGTTAACTCAAAGCCATTAGCTGCATTAAGAAGATCTGCCATTTTAGATGAATCATATTCGTTCATCTGGCAGCCCCAGGTTTTGATCAGCAGTTTCTTCGCCATCTCTAACTCTTCGCTCGTAGTGTTGATTTCATTACATTCAGATTACGGGCTGACAGGGGACATAGATTGTCGTTACCTGTAGCAAGCCGCGTATTGTACTGCTTTAAACACGCTCTGACTAGATCATCACCACCCCGAATAAATTGTGGGTTTATTCTTAATTAAGGATAAAGATGGAATGATTTAAAAAGTGATTGTTCATTATAGACTTTATCTAGCGTTACCATGCCCAGTTGACGCATCTGACGACGGATCCATAGAGTACGTTGGTAAACATAATTGCTCATTGGTGAGGCTTTGATCTTATAAGGGTTCGGTAATACCGCAGCCAACTGTGCTGCTTGTTGTGCGCTTAAACGACTCGCTGGAATATGGAAGAAGTGCTCACTAGCAGCTTCAACACCATAGATCCCAGGGCCAAACTCAATAATGTTTAAGTACACTTCTAGAATACGTTCCTTACCCCAAACGATTTCCATTAATAGTGAGAAATACAGTTCGACGCCTTTACGAATAAATGAATGCACAGGGAATAAAAACATATTTTTAGCCGCTTGCTGGCTAATCGTACTTGCGCCGCGATCGGGGCCATTTTTGCCTGCGTGTTTTAATACAGCTAGGGTTGCTTGCACATCAATACCGTGGTGCTCAGGAAAGGTTTGATCTTCTGAGGCAATGACAGCTAACTGCATATTCTTAGAGATTTTATCTAAATTGACCCATTCATGTTGAATATGCTCAGGATAACCTTGAGGTGGGAACAAGGTTCGGCTGATCTCCCAGCCCCAGAATGGTGGGTTTACAAACTTGAAGATGACAACGAGAACAATTGGGAACAACAGAGCAAATAAAAAGAGTTTTAAAAAAAAGCGCTTAAGCATGATGAATATTGTTCCCTTAGATAAAAATAGCAGCACAAAAAGAAAGAATGTTAAGTGTGGTTACATTCCCTGTTTATTGAATTTTCTTATACAATTCGAGTCAATATGATGTTTTCTTGGATTATAACCAAATAATAAGCCTGAACGTAATAGGTAGGTAAATAATGGAACAATACGATGTCATTGTTGCTGGTGGCGGCATGGTTGGTGCAGCAACAGCACTTGGCTTAGCAAAATTAGGGCTCGAAGTTGCAGTTTTAGAAGGCTTTGCTCCTCAGTCATATACAGACTCACAGCCAATGGACTTGCGTGTTTCCGCAATTTCACCTAATTCAGTTGCTTTACTTGAACGTTTAGGCGCTTGGAATGAAGTTAAACAGATGCGCTTGTGTCCATTTAAGCGTCTGGAAACATGGGAAAGTCCTGAATGCCGAACACGTTTTAATGCAGATGAAATGAACTTAGCGCAACTAGGCTATATCGTTGAAAACCGTGTTTTGCAATTAGCATTGTGGCAACAGTTTGAAAGTATCGATAACCTAACTTTGTTATGCCCAGCTAAGATGGTATCTGCGACGCATACTGAAGGCGGTTATATTGTTGAGCTAGAAGACAAACAAACATTACAGTGTCGATTATTAGTCGGTGCTGATGGTGCGAATTCTCAAGTGCGCCAACAAGCAGGGATCGGAGTGACTGCATGGGATTATCGTCAACACTGTATGTTGATCAATGTTGAAACTGCCTTGCCACAACAAGACATTACTTGGCAGCAATTTACACCAGTAGGCCCTCGTTCATTCTTACCTTTACCTGGACATCAAGGTTCACTGGTTTGGTATGACAGTCCTGAGCGTATCAGACGTTTATCGCATATGACAGCGACTCAGCTTCATGCCGAAATATCAGCGGTTTTTCCTGATGAATTAGGTGAGTTTAAGGTAATTAATCATGGCTGTTTCCCATTAACGCGTCGCCATGCACAAACTTACTATAAACCCAATGTGGTATTACTAGGAGATGCAGCTCACACCATTAACCCATTAGCTGGGCAAGGCGTGAATTTAGGCTTTAAAGACGTAGATGTACTACTACAGGAAATAGAGGCTGCTGGTGAGCTATGGACTGAGACTAAGGTGCTACATAAGTATGAGCAACGTCGTCGTCCTGATAATCTTGTGATGCAAACGGGAATGGATTTTTTCTACGTTGCTTTTAGTAATAATTTAGCGCCAATTAAGTTTTTACGAAATGCAGGATTACGTATTGCCGATCATGCTGGTGTAATGAAAAAGCAAGTATTGAAGTATGCAATGGGCATTTAGATAATAATTATTGATAATCGAGATAGCAAAAAGCCGAGAGACATTGTCACTCGGCTTTTTATTTATCTGAACAATTATCATTGTGTAATGACATTTTGCAGATAAAAGAAAACCCACTCAAAGAGTGGGTCTCTAAATAATGGTGCGGAAGGAGAGACTTGAACTCTCACACCTTACGGCGCCAGAACCTAAATCTGGTGCGTCTACCAATTCCGCCACTTCCGCATAATTGACTGCGATAGCAATCAATTAAAATAATGGCAGGTCTACCTGGATTCGAACCAGGGAATGGCGGCATCAAAAGCCGCTGCCTTACCGCTTGGCGATAG
>NZ_SSMG01000438.1 GCF_009873615.1 Photobacterium lucens | reverse complement strand
CTAATAAATATTTCTTTTGTTTCATAAAATCCAAGTAAAAAAGAGCGCAAGAAATTATTGGGCTATTTAAGCCTTTCTATTTCTTGATAAATATGAATAAACGGACTGACAAATATACACCGACGAATATTAATCCGTGGTGATAGAGTGATGACTGGCGGATAGTGATGATGAAATACTATGGTAGTGGCTGATATTTATATTGTGCAGCTACAATATTCAAATCGGTATCTGAGCTCAAAAGAGCTCTTCAGTATCAACTTCGCAGGAATGATAAACGATAGGTTATATGAGATCTAGATGATTTTTTGCTCAATTAATGTACTTTTTTGCTGTTTATTGGAATTAAATGAAATTTTATCGATATAAAAGAATGCAAAAACGCCTCTATGAAAAGAGGCGTTTTATCTATTTCTAATATAGAGGTATTAGCTTAGAAACGGTAGCTTGCTTGAACACCCGCTAGCCATACATCGCCAGAGGTTGTGCCTGCAAATGATAGCTGTGTTGGTTGCTTTAGAGCACTACTTGCAATGGCATTGATCTTACCATCAGTTTCGTTTAAGTGCGCTTTCTTAGCGTAAACGTATGTTAGGCCAGCATCGAGAGTTAGGTTTTTAGACCATTGATAGCCAGCGCCTAGGCTTAGCCAAGTACGATCCGTTTCAGGAATGGTTTGAGTACGATGCGCTTCATCAACTGCTGCTGTGTCGTAGGCAATACCCGAACGAAGTGCTAGTTTTTCTGTTGCTTGATAAGTAGTACCAATAGCGAAACGGTAGTTATCCTTCCAGTTTTCTTGCTTGATTAGATCGTTACCACCCATTGCAGGAATGTTTGCCTCTAATTTTTCAAAGCTGCTCCAGTCTGTCCAGTTAACACTTGCGTGTACTGCCCACTTATCATTAAGTTGGTGGAAACTTGCAATTTCAGCTGATGCTGGAAGTTCTAAAGGCAATGAACCAGGTAATGTTTGGTTTTTATAAGCTAAACCACTAGCATGACCGCTAAGATCTAATTTAACCGCGGAGTGGTAGCTAACACCAATGCGGTTGGTAGGGTTAATTTGCCATGCAGCACCAGCTTGCCAGCCCCAAGCATTATCTTCACCTTCCATGTATTTCAGGTTTTGGCCTGCTAACCCTTTGTTGTACATGTATTGGTATGCTGGAGGAAGTTGACCTGCGATAGCTTTAGGGAGTGTGCTTGGCAGAGCTGCACCAAAGTGGCCTTTTGCCATGATGTAACGTACACCTGCACCTACGCTAAATTGATCATTGATTTTGTAACCAAGGTTAGGGTTGATCTCAACGGTGTGCACTTCAGCTTGGTTACCGAAAATAGAACCAGAGAATTGTGTACCCAGATCAGTTCTCATACCGAAGTTAGTGCCGAATGCCAAACCTAAAGTGGCTTTGTCATTTAACTGACGAGAAATGTAGAAGTTTGGAATAACAGCACTGTGGGCAATATTACGAGCTTCAGTTTGATCAATAGTGTGACCATTTACTTGAAGATCGCCTTTAACATCGATATTTGGATCGACGTAAATAGCACCAACAGATACTTGAGTACCATCAAGGTAAGTTAGCATTGCTGGGTTTCGGAATTGTGCACTAGCGTTATCCGCCATTGCAGCTTCACCTGCAAATGCACGACCTAGACCTGTTGCTGAGTATTCTGCTAATTGAAAACCTGCAGCTAAAGCGTTAGTGCTCATGCCTAGTGCTAATGCTGCTGTTAACGATAGTGTAATTTTATTCTTATTCATTTGTTATATATGTATAGCTACTTGTTCGCTGAAACTAAGTCGCAAATGATACTCTTATCAAATAAGAACGTGGCAAATTATCGATGTGATTTCTATTCATTGGAATAATATTCCATTAAATTATTTATTTGTGGTTTTTTATCCGTTGTTTTTTGTTCTATTTAATCTGGTCTGATCTGTTTTCAGCGTACAGCTGTACCAGGAAGGTGATTGTTTTGACTGTTATTTAAACAGTTATTGGCGGTGTAGAGTGAATAAAAGAAGGGAAAGTGTGGAGAAGGTAATGGAGAAAAGATCAAAAAAGGAGCCAAACGGCTCCTTTTAATCATTTTAGCGTTCAAGTGTACGCTGAAATTAGAACGAACGGCTGTATTGTAAGCCGTATAGCCATGCGTTAGCACGCGTTGTTGCATTAACTGTTGCTAATGGTGCTTGTGATTCTTCAACACTTACATCTTTACCAATTAGGTAAGTTAAACCGAAGTCGATGGTTGATTTACTGTCTAGATGGTAGCTAAAGCCACCTGATAACCAGTTACGATCCGAATCAGGTACAGAAATCGATGTTTCTTTATTTTGTGCACTGGTGTCATGCATGTAACCAGCACGTAGCGTCCACTGGTTGTTTAGGTAGTAAGTACCACCAATAGAGTAGTGCCAGCTGTCTTGCCATTCATATGCTTTAGAGAAAGTACCGCCAGTGGTTTCTAGTTTGTCGAATTCACTCCAACGGATCCATTGAATGCTGTAGTGAACGGCAAATTTGTCGTTTAACTTGTTAAAGCCAGAGAATTCAGCCATATCAGGCAGTGGCATTTTTAGTTTTTCGTTGCCGATGTCACGACCTAAGTAATTGATATCACCTTTTGCTTCAAGTGTTGGACTGTAACGGTATGATAAACCAAAACGGTTATTTTGATCTAATTCGTAAATCGTACCTAGGTTAAAGCCAAGTGCTACACCATCGGCATCGATGTTTACTGCATCTTTGCCGCCTAGTAGAGGACTATTACGGCCACGTTCTAGTTTGCCGCTACCGTAAATCACGTCTAAACCACCACCAATGCTCAGTTGTTGGTTAACACGGTAAGCAGCACTTAAACCTAAGTTCACGCTTTTCACATCAGTGATACCACCAAATAGATCGGCAGCGTAATCTTCGTTGAACTCAGTTTTAGTACCAAAATTTGAGTAAAGTGATGCACCTACAGCGAACTTATCGTTAATAGGCTGAATGTAGTAAATATTTGGTGCGTAACTTGTACCGCCAATTGATGCATCATCAATTGGTAATGGACGTTTTGGATTTAAAGGTGTTCGGATACCGGTATCTTTAACTTTAACGTCAGTGTCGATTGCGATAACACCAAGAGAAAGTGCAGGCGCATCAAATAGCGTCATTGATGCGGCGTTCTTTGCCATTGTTGATGCGTTGTCAGCAATAACGCCATCACCAGAGAATGCACGACCAAGTCCAGTCGCAGATTGTGCGTTTAACTGAAACCCTGCTGCCATAGATTGTGAAGAGGCTAAAGCGATCGCAGCAGTAATAACTGAACGAGTGAAAATTTGCTTCTTATTCATGCTTAGAATAATTCCTAATTTTATATTTTATTGTTTTTTATTAGCTATTTTCGCTAATTTGCGGTGATTGTAGGGGGATGGAGGGACAGATCAAAGCAGACCAGTGCTATATTTGAAGAAAAATACTTTTTAACGAAATTTATAGTGATTTACGTATCAAATGTCGTTATTTAAGGTTGTTTTAGCGATAATTGTTAGAGATAAAAAAACGGTGACATATTATCACCGTTAATCAGTTAGTAGAGAGGGATATGTTGAGGGATTAGATTTCCCAAGTTAAGTTATTCTTAATTTCTTTAGCCACAGGCATCAGGTTTTCACCTTTGTCACCAACAATGATTAAGCTGGCATCGTGAATAGGCATAACCAAGCTTTCACTTTTACTATCGGTTGAATTTGAAATACCGTCACTTGGTGTTGGAACAAAAAAGACCGTAACCTTACCTTGTGGTGTATCCATGATCATATGCAGCGATGGTTTGCCATCAAAACCACAGTAATTGACATAATACACATGCCCAGGTAGGTTTTTAATTTCAGAACCTAACGGCTGTAATTTAGCGTTAACTTGCTGCAAAGTTGCATTTTCATTTAAATTTCTAACAAACTTTTCTTCATAATTAACGTGTTCAATAGCAATATCAGCTAAATTAATTGCTGTTGGTGTATTTTGAATTGGATTGAAATTAGCCTGACCAAAATACATCCCGATAGCAAAAGCAACAGAGGCAGCAAGACCGTAAGACCACACATTTTTAAATCGTTTCTGTGCGATTTCCTCTCCTGATTGGTGGAATAATATTTTGTCTGCTAAGTCATCAGGTACATCAATATTCAGGGCTTTTTCTAACTGCATATCGAGTTGTAATAATTCATCTGCAAATTTTTTATTGGCTACAGATTCTAATTTGCATGCAATGACTTGAGGATCATTATCATGGGGATCGGCTAATAACCTCCGTCTAAATTCTAATTCATCCATTGTGATTCCCTCTCTGTTGAGATTGGTTCTCTAGTTGTTCTTTTAACTGATTGCGTGCACGGAAAAGACGCGTCATTACAGTATTACGGTTGAGTTCAAGTATCTGTGCAATTTCATCGCCATTAAACCCTGCCATTACTTGTAAAATAAGCGGTTCTCGATATTCAGGTGCAAGATTCATGATTAAACGTTGGAGTAGATGCTGATCGGCATTACTTTCAACGCTTGGGGTAGAATCTGCAATAGCGTGGTCGTCAATATCAACAAGATCTAACTGTTTTCTTTCAAACCGACGGGCATTTTCTCGCCTAAGTATCGTGATTAACCATGCTTTTGCTGCCTTATCGTCCTGTAGGCTATCTAAGGAACGCCATGCGCGTAGACATGTTTCTTGTACCAAATCCTCAGCAATGTGAGCATCATGGCAAAGCCAATATGCGTAGCGATAGAGATCCCGATGCCAAGCCCTTACTAGGGCCTCGTATCTTCTTTGTTTGTCCATATCTAAAGAGACCGAGGGATCTCGTTTTTTATTACCAAAAAAATTTTTGATCATGGCAATTTCCGCCGTAATTCCATATTAAAAGCACCTGAACAGATAGAGTTAATAAGCTATTAGCTGTTATTTTTCCTCTTTTAGTGGGGAATCAGCACTAAAATTGATCTGGTTCAAAATCTGAATTTTATAGAACGTTATAGTTGTTTCCGTCATCTGATAGCGAGATGGTGGGTGTCAAAACCGGCTATTGTTAAGCTATCTGTTGAGCAAGATGACAACTTCCTTTTGAAGGCTGACTTTACTTTCTCCTATCAGGTTTTCCTGATTTGCAATTGACTTTATGTTGATTGACTTATTCATTGCGCAGATTGCTTTCCGCGTAAATTATGACCATACCTAAATAGGTATGGTTTTTTTTTGCCTGTCATTTTACTTTTTTATCATTTCACTCAGTACTTTTTAATTATCCTCGTTATTGTGCATTAAATCGTTTTAAAACTGAGAGAATCGATCACAATATTTGACATTGATATCGCAAAATTCAAACACTTGATTGAATTCTATAACATTTGAATTACAATTGATGAGGTCTGACCTCTAGTGCACAGGTGTGCCTACAGGCTTAATTTAAGCCAAATAATGAAAAGGAGTTGCGATGACACGTCTCCAGAATCTTACGACTCGTCAAGGGGAGCGGATTGCTGTTATTAGCGGATTACGTACCCCATTTGCACGCCAAGCTACCGCTTTCGATGGGGTTCCCGCGTTAGATCTCGGCAAGCTTGTAGTAAACGACATGCTACAAAAGCTCGATTTTGATCCTGCTTTAATTGAACAAGTAGTTTTTGGGCAGGTAGTACAAATGCCTGAAGCTCCGAATATTGCTCGTGAGATCGTGTTAGGTACGGGGATGAACATTCATACCGATGCGTACAGTGTAACTCGCGCCTGTGCAACGAGCTTTCAAGCTGCAGCCAATGTTGCTGAAAGCATTATTTCTGGCACGATTGATATTGGCATCGCAGGAGGGGCTGATTCATCTTCAGTGTTACCTATTGGTGTTAGCAAGAGAATGGCGGCAACCTTATTAGCTTTGAGTAAGGCGAAAACCATGCCTCAACGTTTAAAGCTATTAAGCGCACTCAGTATGAAAGACTTAATGCCCGTTCCGCCAGCGGTTGCTGAGTACTCGACAGGGTTAAGCATGGGACAAACCGCCGAGCAAATGGCAAAAACACATGGTATTAGCCGTGAAGATCAAGATGCGTTTGCTCATCGTTCTCATACTTTAGCTGCACAAGCATGGCGAGATGGTTTAGTTCGTGATGAGGTAATGACGGCATTCCCTGAGCCATATCGTCAATGGATTGATAAAGATAACAATATCCGAGAAGACTCAACGTTAGAATCTTATGCGAAATTACGTCCTGCTTTTGATCGTCAATATGGCTCCGTAACCGCAGCCAATGCAACGCCACTGACAGATGGTGCTGCTGCTATATTAATGATGCGAGAAGGGCGAGCAAAAGAGCTTGGATTAACCCCGCTAGGCTATATCCGATCTTACGCATTCTCTGCTATTGGTGTTGAAACCGATATGCTAATGGGACCTTCTTATGCCACGCCGTTAGCCCTTGATCGTGCCGGGTTAAATCTCTCTGATCTCACCTTAATAGATATGCATGAAGCCTTTGCAGCGCAGACATTGGCGAATGTAAAAATGTTTGCTTCAACCAAGTTTGCTCGTGAGAAATTAGGACGTATTGATGCCATTGGCGACATTGATATGGATAAATTTAACGTGCTAGGTGGCTCGCTAGCGTATGGTCATCCATTTGCGGCAACGGGCGCACGTATGATCACTCAAACCTTAAATGAGTTAAAACGTCGTGGTGGTGGTTTTGCATTAAATACTGCTTGTGCTGCTGGTGGTTTAGGCGCGGCAATGATTTTGGAGGCTGAATAATGACACAATCTGCATTTAGTTTATCGCACAGTGATAATGGTGTTGCTTGGCTTAAAATCGATGTGCCTAATGAGAAAATGAACACCTTACAAGCAGAGTTTTCAACCCAAATCGGAGCCGTTTTTGAAGAGTTAGCACAACGCTCGGATGTGAAAGGCATGGTGGTCTATTCAGGTAAAGCTGATAATTTTGTTGCAGGCGCTGACATCAATATGCTGGCTGCTTGTGAAACAGCAGAGCAAGCGCAAGAATTAGCACAAACTGGCCAGCAGCTATTTGCCCAGCTAGAACAATTGCCATTTCATGTTGTTGCTGCTATTCATGGTCCGTGTTTAGGTGGGGGATTAGAGCTTGCTTTAGCTTGTCATACTCGAGTATGTAGTGATGATGATAAAACTCGTTTAGGTTTGCCTGAAGTGCAACTAGGTTTGTTGCCAGGCTCTGGCGGTACACAGAGATTGCCTCGCTTAATTGGAGTTGCTAATGCATTAGATATGATCTTATCGGGCAAGCAACTGCGTGCGAAAAAAGCGAAAAAATTAGGCGTTGTTGATCAAATGGTACCTGAAAGCATTTTGCTTAATGTGGCTGAACAATTGGCTTTATCGTCTAAACTGCAACGTAAATCATCAATGCAAAACTGGGCACTAGGCGGCAACCCGCTTGGTCGCTCGGTGGTGTTTGATCAAGCAGCTAAAAAAGCCCATGAGAAAACCCGTGGTAATTATCCTGCCGTTGATGCCATTTTAGAGGTTGTAAAATATGGCTTACAACATGGAATAGAAAAAGGATTAGAGCAAGAAGCCAAAGTGTTTGGTGAGCTGGTTATGTCGCCAGAATCAGCGGCATTACGCAGTATCTTTTTTGCAACCACAGCCATGAAAAAAGAAACAGGCTCTGATGCTGAGCCTAATACGATAAAGCGTATTGCTGTATTAGGTGGCGGTTTAATGGGTGGCGGTATTAGCCATGTTTCGGCTATGAAGGCTGGGTATCCTGTTAAAATAAAAGACATCAGCAATGATGGCATTTTAAATGCGCTTTCATATAACTATAAAATTTTAGAGAAGCAGCGAAAACGTAAAATCATCTCAAAAGCACAGTTACAAAAACACATGCTGAGTTTGAGTGGCGGTATTGATTTTACGGGTTTTGACAAAGCTGATGTAGTTGTTGAAGCGGTATTTGAAGATTTATCATTGAAACACCAAATGGTTAAAGATGTTGAAGCTAACGCCAAATCAACCACTATCTTTGCCACCAATACTTCTTCACTGCCTATCCATCAAATCGCACAAGCCGCAGAGCGTCCCGAAAATGTGGTGGGTCTGCACTATTTTAGTCCTGTTGAAAAAATGCCATTGGTTGAGGTGATCCCACACCAAGGGACAGAAACAGGAGCGGGAACATCAGAAGAAACAATCGCTACAGTTGTCGCGCTGGCTAAAAAACAAGGTAAAACGCCAATTGTAGTAGGTGATAAAGCAGGATTCTACGTTAACCGTATTTTGGCTCCCTATATGAATGAGGCGGCAAGAGTCCTGTTAAGTGGTGAGCCAATCGAACATATTGATGAGGCTTTACTTAACTTTGGTTTCCCAGTTGGACCTATTACTTTACTTGATGAAGTTGGTGTTGATATTGGCGCTAAGATCAGCCCGATTTTATTGGCTGAATTAGGCGAGCGTTTTGAAGCGCCTGATGTGTTTGACTTATTGCTAAAAGATAACCGTAAAGGACGTAAAAGTGGAAAAGGCTTTTATCGTTATGATACGAAGAAAAAAGAAGTGGATAAATCGGTTTATCAGTTGCTTGGTATCGAACCAAAAGCTAAAGAATCTGAAGTAGAAATTGCAGTGCGCTGTAGTTTAATGATGTTAAATGAAGCGGCTCGTTGTTTAGATGAAGGGGTGATCCGCTCTGCCCGTGATGGCGATATTGGTGCGATTTTCGGTATCGGGTTCCCACCATTCTTAGGTGGACCATTCCGCTACATGGATCATATTGGTATCACACGTATTGTCGATATGCTTAACGAGTACACCGATAAATATGGAGATCGGTTCAAACCTTGTGAGCGATTATTAGCAATGGCGAAAGAAGAACAAACCTTTTACTGATTGGCACATCTACTAAAAAAATAAAAACCGATGCTGGTAATAGGCATCGGTTTTTTTATTATTCGCTAATGTGCTTGATACGAAACCTTGGCTCAAAAAAATATGGGCGAAGTAAACGGTAGCCAACCAAAGCAATAGCGATGGCAATAAAGCTGTTTACTTTAAAAAGTGTAATGAGCGGTACGGTTATCGCAACGATAAATACAATCGCGTAAATAAAAATATCTTTTTCATTGTGCATTAATGCTATACCGCAATTTGGGCAATCAAAATGCTCGTCGTAGGCTGACATCGCTGGCACTTCAAATGCCTTATGACAATGAGGACAATATTTCGTCACGGTTAATACTCTTAATAAATGCTTAGCAATCAAATGCATAGCAATGGTATTTGCTTGGGTGATGAATGAAGTATGGGGGATAGGTAGGGTAAATTGCCAATAAAAAGTTGTTAAAAGAGCCACATTTTATCTTTATTTGTAAAAGTGGCTCTTTATTTATACAAGCGTCTTAAAAATTAGACGTGTTATTACAGTCGGTTATATAACTATCAGTTGTTAGTAAGCCTTATTTTGAAAATCAGCCACGGACTCAATTGGCTGACCGATATCTAACGCTTCAGAATCACTATGCGCATTGCCTTTGTAGTACATCACTAAGCGATTTGCTGTGCGTGGTTTGATGGTATCAACGATGAATTTGATCATATCAACCCGATCAAGTTTTTCTAGCGCATCAACTACACGTTGGCGTTGATTAAAGCTTTCATCTTTATTACCAATACTAACCCAGAAGCGCTGTGCGCGAGCTCTGAGGTTAGTGTCAGGCTCAGAAATTTGTGCAATTAAACCTTGCTTACTGGCTTGCCATTGCGCTTCATTAAGCTCTAATAAAACCAACGCAAAAGCATTGGTGAAGTCATCAATAGCTTCAAGTAAGTAACCTGGATCGGCAACAGGGGATTGAATATATAAGATCAACCCTGGATGACGATTTAGCGGTAAATTCGCAGTACCGACCATATAACCTAACTGCTGTTTAGTACGCAGTTCATGGAAGAAGGTGGTCGACATTAAGTGATTCGCTAAGGTGTAAATCGCAATCTGCTCTGGCGTTGTTTCCTGAGATTGGTAATACATCAAGATCGCTGAATCTTCATGGTTACAATCAAGCTCGTAAGTGAGGGTGCCAGAATCCTCTAAATGTACGAGTGGGCGCTGTGACTCACCGTAGAGCTGGTCGGTGACACGGAATGCATCTTTTAGTGTTTCAGCTAACGCTAATGCATCTTTTTTCAGCCAGTTACCATAGACAAACGTATCGATGTGAAGTTCGGCAAACATCTCTTCAACAAAGCTTGGAAGCTCATCTAGCTCTATTGATTCTAGTGCTTCAATTAACACCGGATACGGCGGGTTGTTCGGTTGCAATAACCCTGTTAACTGATTGAAAAGCTGAGAAATCGGTTTATCTTCAGCTGCGTTTCGCCAGTTGCGTAACATTTGCGCCTTAATATTAGTAAAGCGATCTTTATCAAAACTACGACCAGCAAAACGCTCAAGGATAAGCTTCATTAATAATGGCTGCTTTTCACTAAAGCCAGATAATTGCAGTGTTACACCACCTTGATGGGCATACAGGTTATAAGACATCCCCGCAATCTCAGCTGGATAAGCGGTTTCGTTAATGGCCTCTAAGAGCATTTCGACACAAAGACGAGTTTTGACGATATTACGTGGCGAGCTAACCGCATGTGGGCTATCAATCGCAACATAAACAATACCTTTAGGTACTCGGAAATCATGCTCTTGTTTATACCATAAACGGAATCCTGGTAGATCTTGGATCAATTGTGGTGGCAGCTCAGATCCGGCTTCAAGCGGTAGAGGATCAAAGCTCTCACACAAGTAGAGATTAGGATCTGGGAGTGTAAGTTCAGGATCAAGCGCAACGTGTTGCCATAAAGCTTTTTGCTCATCAGTAAACGGTGTGACTGAATAAGGCGTGTCGTACCATTGTGCTGTACGATCATAGTCTCCACCTTGGGCAACCAGTGTTAGGCGCATATTACTTGGCTCTAAGTAATCAAGCAGTTGCTCGATTAATGGTTGATCATATTGCTCCATCATGTAGTCGCCATAGATGATATCTTCAGGCTTATAATGCAATAGGTTCAACACTAAATAGCTGACGGTATCAAGTGGGCGACTTTTCTCTTGATAGCGAAATGCCATTTCTAACACTGCTTTCTTTTCTTGCTGACGCCATTCAGCTAAGCCATGCTGTTGGATAAGTTTGAGGTATTGAAAAACACTGGTGACGATGTCATCAATGTGATCTTGTCCTTTAGGAGTAAGATTCAAGCCAACCGTGAATTCTCTAAAGTTACTGCCATTGATTCCACCACCTGCGGTTAAGGTGTTGATCAGTCCACGCTTTTTAAGCACAGACATCAAACTACCTTGACCTTCATTACCTAATAAGTGGGCTATATAGGATAACGGCTTCTTGGTATAGAACTCATCGACGCAAGGCAGTGAAAACGACAGTGTTAACTTACGTAATTCTTTAATGGGCTCAATTTGAATAAATTGCTGCTTTTCGTTTTCAGTCACAAACGGTGTTGTCAGCGGTGTTTTTACCACTTCTGTTTTAGGGATATGACTAAAGAATGCATTGGTAAATTGTTCTAGTTCATCTAATGACTGAGGACCAAGCAGTACTAATCCCATTACATCAGCAGAGTAATGCTGGTGGTAGAAAGCCAGTAGATCTTCACGTACAGATTTACCGTCACGATCTTCTAACGTGGTTAAATCACCGACTGAGAATTTAGAAAATGGGTGCTCAGGATTAATTGTTTCTTTTTGTACTTGATAGAGGCGACGAACGTCATCTTTGATTTTTAGTTTATATTCAGAATCAACAGCTTGTCGCTCTTTATCAACGGCTTCTTCATTAAATAATGGTGCGGTGAAAAATTGACCGAAACGATCTAATCCTTCTTCAAAAGCATGCGGGCTAACTTCAAAGAAAAACGTGGTGTTTTCTGTGCCTGTCCATGCGTTATTACTACCACCGCTGCGATTAATAAAGGTTTGAAATTCCCCAACACGAGGAAATTTTTCTGTACCTAGAAATAGCATGTGCTCAAGAAAATGCGCCATACCTTGACGATCGATGGGATCATCAAAGTGACCGATTTCGACGGACAAAGCTGCGGCAGAGCGAGGCGCTTCAGCATCATGAACTAGCAACACGCGTAGCTCATTCGCTAAAGTGAGATAGCGATACTGCTTGTGATCATTTGGGCTTATATGCACGGGAAGAGCCTATTTTTAAAGGAGAATTGAATCAATTATGACCTCCAATGTACGGACTGGCAAACTGATAGTTAAGTTTATTTATTTGTGCAATGAGGCGATCACAAAAAATGTTACGTCAAGGAGGAATTGTATTTATGGTGAAGATTTAGTCAGGTTGGCTAACTTTGTCACGGTTCCGTTATTAAAATGGTTGAAGGATTATGTGATGCGATGGGGAGTTGCTAGCATGGAAAGAGATAAGTTGAAAAGAATGCATTAGCATACCAATTAGTAATAAAATGGTCGTCATATTAGTGCTGATGAACGATGCTGTTTGAACAGAGAGAAACGGAAACTTATGCGAATTTATATTATGCGTCACGGTGAAGCTGAAAACTTTGCAGCCAGTGATGCTGAGCGCCCGTTGACAGAGCGCGGTTCACGCCAATCAACACAAATGGCTGAGATGCTGTCCCAGCAATTGGTACAGCCATTAGATATGGTACTAGTTAGCCCATATTTACGAGCGCAACAAACATGGCAATGTATGGAATCTTCATTGGCAGATGCCATTGATGTACAAGTATCAGATGAAATTACGCCGTATGGTGACGCTGAAACGGTGGTTGATTATCTAAAAGCGATGATCAGTGTTAAAAAGCCGCAATCGGTACTGATTGTGTCGCATCTGCCTTTAGTGGGCTACTTAACTGCGGAGTTAGTTGCAGGCTTACAGCCACTGATGTTTACAACTTCAGCCATTGCTGCCATTGATTATGATCCTGCCAGCGATGTTGCAGAGCTTGCTTGGCAACAGGTTCCTCAATAATTTTATTTCAGTGAAGATAGGTAAGTATTGACCATGATTAGAAATGTAATGATCACTTTGTTTGCATCACTGTTGCTGATGGGATGCACCACAGCAGAGCCTGTACGTATTTCTGCTAACGGGATGATTAAGTGGTCAGATGGCAAGCGAGAGGGCATGCACGTTTCTAGTACTGGAAGCACGCTGACATTTGCAAATTACTCTAATTCCATCAGCGAAGGGCCCGTCATGATTTTTGCGCGTATTGATAGTGCGCGTAATGATGATTGTGAATACTTTTATGATGAAACGGTGATTAAACGTCGATTAAAAATTTGCGCCACAGGCGAAGTGACGCTGTTTAATGGCGGCAAAGTGGTGAAAGTAGGTCATATGGTTAAGCCTGCTTACTAACGGTAAAACAGGCGAGTAAGAATAATTATGTCTTACTCGCTGTTGGGTTAACGCTCAGGCACTTCAATCAATACCAGTAGCGCACCATTACCACCGAATTCTAGTGGGGCTTGATGAAAGGCTAATACATCAGGATGTTGCGCCAACCACATCGGTGCTTTCTGTTTCAAAATGTGTTTGCCAATGCCGTGCATAACGCAAGCACAAGACACATTCTCTTTAATACATGCGGCAATCATTGCTGCTAATTCTCTTTTGGCTTCTTGCTGCGTCATACCATGCATATCTAAGTAAATGTCAGGCACATAAACGCCACGACGTAATTTTTTTACTTCATACTTAGATACACCATCACGGGCGTATTGTACTGGGCCATTCTCACTCAGATGTGGTTCAAACTCATCTGAGAAATAAAATTCATGGTTTTGGGTTTCTTTACCCATGACTTTTGTTTTATCGGCTTTTGAAGTCTGTTTGCGTGGCGTGATTATGGTATCATGCGACAACTTTTTTACGCCTTTTATCGCATCTTTGAAGAGAGCCATCTCTTCATCAAAGTTTGGATCTTTTTTACTCATAATGAAATTCCAACAACTATATAGCGGTAATGTCGCGTTTTTCGGAGGCTATTTTGGATAAGATTTTTGTCGACGAAGCTGTCAACGAACTTCACACATTGCAAGACATGTTACGTTGGACGGTAAGCCGTTTCAATGCTGCAGGTCTTTTTTATGGTCATGGTACAGATAATGCGTGGGACGAAGCTGTTCAGCTTGTACTTCCAACGCTTTACTTACCTTTAGATGTACCGCCTGAAGTGCGTGATTCTCGTTTAACGAGCAGCGAACGTCATCGTATTGTTGAGCGTGTTATTCGTCGTATTAACGAGCGCACACCAGTGTCATACCTAACAAATATTGCATACTTCTGTGGTATGGAGTTCTTTGTTGATGAGCGTGTATTAATTCCACGTTCGCCAATTGGTGAGCTAATCGAAAACCGTTTCGAACCATTCTTAAGCCAAGAGCCTACACGTATTATGGACTTATGTACGGGTAGTGGTTGTATTGGTATTGCTTGTGCGCACATGTTCCCTGAAGCGGAAGTCGATATTGTTGATATCTCACCAGATGCGTTAGCAGTGGCTGAGCAGAATATCGCTGATCATGGTTTAGAGCAACAAGTGATCCCACTTCGCTCAGATCTGCTTCGTGATGTACCAAAAGATAAATACGATCTATTGGTAACGAATCCACCGTATGTGGATCAAGAAGATATGGACAGCTTACCAGATGAATTCCGCCATGAGCCAGAGCTTGGTTTAGCGGCAGGTTCTGACGGTCTTAAGTTAGTTCGTCGTATTCTTGCTAATGCACCAGATTACCTAAAAGAAGACGGTATTCTGATCTGTGAAGTGGGTAACTCAATGATCCACATGGAAGAGCAATACCCGCATATTCCATTCACATGGCTTGAGTTTGATAATGGCGGTCACGGTGTGTTCATGTTAACTCGTCAGCAGCTAGTAGATTGCGCTGAAGATTTCGCACTTTACCGCGACTAATGATTGAACAGCGTCTTATTTTAGGGCACTGATCAAACAAAAACGGCATGAGGTTACTGGTAGGTCTTAATAAAGATGCAGTAATATCATGCCGTTTTTTTTATTTATTATTTATGAGCTTATGCTTGATGCTTCGCTTGCTTTTCCTTAAGCGCGTTCATTACAGTCTCTTTATGATCCAAGTAATCATTTAAGCCTGCACGGCGTAAATCACATGATGGGCAATCGCCACAACCATCGCCGATAACACCGTTATAGCATGTCAGTGTTTTCTCTCGCACGTAATCTAGTTTGCCGTATTGATCGGCTAGTGCCCATGTTTCAGCTTTGTTTAACCACATTAACGGTGTATCGATTTTAAGTTGACGATCCATACCGAGTACAAGTGATTGATTCAGCGATTTTACAAACTCATCACGGCAATCAGGGTAGCCAGAAAAATCAGTCTCACAGACACCTGTGATCACGGTTTCTGCACCAATTTGGTAGGCGTAAATACCTGCGAGGGTTAAGAATAAAATATTACGGCCAGGTACAAATGAGTTAGGTAAGCCGTTTGCTTGAAGCTCATGAGAAACAGTAATGTTGTCACGAGTCAGTGAACTGATCGCAAGCTCATTTAATAAACCAACATCCATCACTTTATGGGCTGTTACACCAAGATCTTTTGCAATCGCTTCAGCAACTTCAATTTCAAGCTTATGGCGTTGACCATAATCGAAAGTAATACAATGTACTTCATCGTAATGAGCAAGGGCTTGGATAAGGCAAGTCGTCGAATCTTGACCGCCACTGAAGACAACAACAGCTTTTGACATTGAGGTGATCCTTTATTGAATATTACCGAGAAACAGTCGGTAGAAAGACATTCAGTTGAACGTGGCTCTTATGCTAACTCAGCTGCTGAGTTGTGCAAAGTTTTTGATCTGGTTGTTTCCGCTCTAAACGAGTAAAGCGATTAATGTGTCGAATAACAGGTAAAAAAAAGCCGCACATAAAGTACGGCGAAATGCGAATCACTGTAACGAAAAAGCAAGCTAAGGCAGTGCTTGTATTTTCTAGTTCAACGCAACACAGACACAAATTTAAAAAGGAGGGGGAGGCGCTGTGGCTAACCTCCCCAAGGGGCTGTTCTTATAGCGTTTGGTTAAATGGTGCTTACCATTGACCTGAATGTTCTAGTTGTTCGAGTTTCTCGGTATAAGCGGATAAATCACCGATGTTTTCTTTAATCCATTCTGCGTTGTAGTAAGTATCAAGGTAACGTTCACCGCTATCACACAGTAGCGTTACGATTGAACCTGTTTCACCACGTGCTTTCATTTCAGCGGCAATTTGCAATACACCAAAGAGGTTAGTTCCTGTTGATGCACCTGCTTTACGACCGATAATGCGTTCTAACCAATGCACTGTGGCAACACTGGCAGCATCTGGGATTTTGCGCATTTCGTCGATCACATCAGGAATAAAACTAGGCTCTACACGTGGACGACCAATACCTTCAATACGACTGCCTGTATTACCTGTGATTGTGTTGTCACGTTGCATAAAGTAGTCATGGAACACAGAATTTTCAGGATCAACCACACATAATTGAGTTGGCTGCATTTGGTAACGAATATAGCGACCGATGGTGGCTGATGTACCGCCTGTACCTGGGCTCATTACAATCCAGCTTGGCACAGGGAAGCGCTCTAACTTCATTTGATCAAAAATACTGTTAGCAATGTTGTTATTACCACGCCAGTCGGTGGCGCGTTCAGCATAGGTAAATTGATCCATGTAGTGACCATTTAGCTCTTTGGCTAAACGGCGAGATTCGTCATAAATAGCTGCTGGTGAATCTACAAAGTGGGCTTTACCACCGTAAAATTCGATTTGTTCAATTTTCTTACGGGCCGTTTTACGTGGTACAACTGCAATAAAAGGCAAGCCTAATAAACGGGCAAAGTAGGCTTCAGAAACAGCTGTACTACCTGACGATGATTCAATGATCGTTGTGCCTTCTTTGATCCAGCCATTACATAAGGCATAAAGGAACAAAGAACGTGCTAGACGGTGTTTTAAACTGCCAGTTGGGTGAGTGCTTTCATCTTTTAGGTAAATATCGATGCCGTCTAAGCTTGGTAATTCTAATTTGATTAAGTGGGTATCTGCTGAGCGTTGGTAATCCGCATCAATTTTACGGATCGCGTTGTTTACCCATTGGTTGTTATCTTTTTGTGTCATGCTAATAACCTTACTTGTCTTATTTATTATTGTTGTTGTTTTTATGTGTTTTGCTTAACAATTATATTACCAATATCAAAGGAAAAATCTTTGCTTTGTTTTGCAGAAAAACGATAAAATTTAGAAAATTTTTCTACTTTATGATTTAAGGGTGGTAAAGAGTGTCAACTTTAGACAGTGTTGATAGAACATTACTGCGATTGCTTCAAAAAGATGCAACCTTGGCCTTATCGGAATTGGCTGATGCGGTAAATTTAACCACAACACCATGTTGGAAGCGCTTAAAGCGATTAGAAGAAGAAGGTATTTTACGCCAGCGTGTAGCGTTATTAGATGCGGCAAAGTTAGGTTTGTCTTTTACCGCTTTTGTCCAGATAAAAACCAGTAACCATTCTAAAGAGTGGTACAACACGTTTGTAAGTACGGTATCGGATTTTCCTGAAGTGATGGAGTTCTACCGTATGGCGGGTGATTACGACTACATGATGAAAGTGCAAGTTGCCGATATGCAGGCATTCGATCTGTTCTATAAAAAGCTAGTTAACAGCATTGAAGGCTTAACCAATGTGACTTCTACTTTTGCAATGGAGCCATTGAAGTACACCACTGCATTACCTGTATAGTCGTTATTAGGTAACAGTAGAAAGACGTAAATAACACAAAGGCAGCGTTGATTCGCTGCCTTTGTCGTTACTATGAGCGATTACAAGCTTAGCGCTGACGGATCAAACCTTCTTGCACTGCTGAAGCAACTAATTCACCTTTTTGGTTATAGATCTCACCACGGACAATCCCACGTGAACCACTGGCAGATGGGCTGTCAATCGCATAAAGCAACCATTCATCCATCTTAAATGGGCGGTGGAACCACATTGCATGATCAATAGTCGCCACTTGCATTTTCGGGCTAAACAAGGTCACACCATGAGGTTGGAGTGCTGTTACAAGAAAGCCCCAATCCGATGCATACGCCAACATATAATGATGAATACTTAAATCATCAGGCATGGTGCCGTTTGCTTTGATCCACAAGTATTGTTTTGGCTCTGTGGCTGTTGGCATTAAAGGATTCACTACCGTTACTGGGCGCACTTCAAATGGACGTTTTTTACCAAAGGTTTCAACAATCTTAGGTGGTAAGTATTGCTTAATCGCATCCACTAATTGGCTTTCTGAAGCCAAACCTTCTGGGCCTGCTACATTTGGCATGGTGGATTGATGATCAAATCCAACTTCATTTGCTTGATAAGATGCAGTTAAGAAGAAAATGGGTTCACCATTTTGAATCGCTTTAACACGGCGAGTACTAAAGCTTTTACCGTCACGCAGTTTTTCTACATCATAGATAATTGGCTTTTCTGGATTACCAGGGCGCAAAAAATAGCTATGAAATGAATGTAAAAAACGTTCTTTCTCAACCGTTTGCTTAGCAGCAGATAAAGATTGACCAATCACCTGACCACCATAAACTTGAGGTAGCCCAAGGTTTTCACTTTGACCTCTGAAAAGATCAAGTTCAAGTTGTTCTAATTGTAAAAGATTGAGAAGTTCGTTCAGCTCTTTACTCATCTAAGCCCCATTAGTTATGTTACTATCAGTACGATTTGGGAAATCAAGTTCAAATAGATTGGATTGGTTTTATTAGTATTTGAGCTTTATAGCAATATAGATTAGGGATTAATAGAGAAGAATATGAAAAATTCTTTCACATGGTTTGGTCTTCTTCTTGCTGTTTTGGTTATTACCGCATGTACCAACCTTGTACCAACTGATAGTGATATAGGAACGTTAAAGGGAACGGTTAGTTATCGTGAACGCATCGTTTTACCTAATAATGCCCGTATTGTGGTGTCATTGGTCGAAACGGCTCAACAAGATAACATGAGTTCAAAAGTGATCAGTCAACATTCATTTCTTGCTGAAGGTGCTCAGCCACCGGTTGAATTTACTCTGCAGTATATGAAAAGTAAGATACAGCCAGATACCTCGTATCGTGTTGTTGCAACCATTGAAGTGGATGACAAGTTGCTATTTAGTAACCAGTCGACCAAAGCATTGAACATTGACCCTTTGACAACAACGCGAGTGGATATTCCATTAGTAAAAGCCTAATTTGTAGCTAACGTATCAAAATACCAAGCCCGATGAACGCTATTTATCGGGCTTTTTCTTATTTAGAAAAGCCATCCCAATGATGTGACCCCATAAAGTTGGACATTTCGGTTAAGCGGCTTGTAAGGCCTGATTTCGATATTCAATCGGAGTCAG
>NZ_SSMG01000045.1 GCF_009873615.1 Photobacterium lucens | reverse complement strand
TAATAGTAATTATGGAAGCGATATATCGCTCAGCCATTATAACTATTCCATATTATTTATAAGGGAATATGGTTTGACCTCTAAGTAAAATACGAGAGGTTAATATGAAATATCTCAAGACCATACTACTTAGCTCCGCCCTCTTATTACTGGGTTGTAACGGTTCAGATTCCTCTGATGTTAATACCGAACCCACTGATAAAGATGCCCCAGAAAAAACATTCACTTCAGTAGAAGATTTTATTAAAGCAATCGAACAAACCCCAGTTATCGAGGAAGGTCAGACCTATACCTTAGATATCGGTGACGGAGAAACATTTGTTTTAAATAAAGATCTGACCATTAAAGGCAATCTAATTATTAAATGAGGAAATCATTATGTTTAAAACAACGTTAACTTTGGCTATCTCTTCATTAATTACAGTCGCTTCATTTAACCTATCAGCAGCATCATTAGATGTGCATGGTGATATAAAAATAAACGGCAAGACCGTTATTGATAATACGGGGAAGTTTGTTACACAAGATGATGAGCTTATTGATTTTGATGCTTACCAACCCACAGAAAAGAAGGTAATAAAGTTAAAGCAACAAGATGAAGAAAACGAATCAATATATACATTCTATTACGATGATACAGGTTATGAATATCAAGAAACCCACTATTATGATGGGGAGCTAATGTTCAGCCTAAATTGGGAAAAAGTTTCAGATAATAGTCGTATAACTAAAGGCATAAATAATTGGTCAACTCCAACAAATTATACCGCAACTGATACCATCAAACATGACACATCATATTCAGCGAAATTAGGCGACACTATCGCTAATTTTTTCGTTTATGATAGAGCATATACAGAGCACAGTGACAGTACAAAATTAAACAAAACAGATAATATTCAAGAGGTTGTGTACTTAACTCCTCTCGTGAAAACAACTTACGATTTTAAAGGTGAGACATTAACTGATTGTGTGATTTATGAATTTGATGCTCCATGGTTGCAAGATTCACAACTTCGCACCATTTGTAAAGGCTACGGAATTGTTCAATTTGGTGACTATAAACTAGAAGCTATTGAATAAATAAAAAATAGCGCCTCCCTTGTTGAGAGGCGCTATTTCTTTAAACCAACCAAATAACCAATTAATTACGCAATCCGGCTAAACCCGTTAGCAAGATCTTCAATAAGATCATCACAATCTTCTAAGCCAATATGAACACGAATAAGCGTACCATCAAAATCAACTTTGCCTGCTGGGCGAATACGATTTAGCTCTTCAGGCTGGCTTGCCAATATCAATGACTCATAACCGCCCCATGAATACGCCATACTGAAATGCTCAAAATGATCGAGGAAGCTCGCAACCTCTTCATTCGATAAACGTTTCTTTAAGACAAACGAAAACAAGCCACAGCTACCCGCAAAATCACGAACAAAGAATTCATGCCCTTTACAGCTTGGCAATGCAGGATGATTAACTTGTGCCACTTCTGGGCGTTCAGCTAACCATTGGGCGATTTTAATACTGCTTTCATGATGCTGTTTTAAACGAACGCCCATAGTACGTAAACCACGAGCCGCTACATAAGCAGTATCCGCATCCACCATTTGCCCCATTAAGTATGAACGTTCACGTAGTTGATCCCAACAGCGTTCATTACTTACCGCAGTACCAATCATTGCATCTGAATGACCTACAATGTATTTCGTACCTGCTTGAACAGAAATATCAACACCATGATCGAGTGCTTTAAATAACACCCCTGCCGCCCATGTGTTATCCATAATGATCACAGCATCAGGATTAACAGCACGTACTGCTTTTACAATCGCAGGAATGTCTTGCATTTCCATCGTGATAGAGCTTGGTGATTCAAGGAAAACCACTTTTGTATTAGGCTGCACAAGAGCGGCAATCCCCTCACCAACCAACGGATCGTAATAAGTGGTGCTGACACCTAAGCCTTTTAGTACCACGTTACAAAAATCTTGAGTTGGCTCATACGCAGCACCTGTCATTAAGACATGATCGCCTGATGCAACAAAGGCTAAGATACTATTCGATACTGCTGCTGCACCACATGGGTATAAATAACAGCCTGCACCACCTTCGAGTTCGACCATCGCATCTTGAAGCGCAAAGTGAGTTAACGTGCCGCGACGACCATAAAACAATTCCCCTTTGGCACGGTTCTTAATGGCGTGTTTTTTATCTGCAACCGTGTCAAAAACCAAGGATGATGCACGTTGAATAACGCTATTTACCGCACCGTGAGTATATTTTTTCTTTCGTCCTGCACTCACTAATGCGGTATCCATTTTCTTACTAGACATAACTTCGTGATCCCTTACTCGTTATCTAATCTGACTCTTGTATAACATGAATAACCACAACAAACTAGATGATTATCATAGCCTTGAGTTACCACTGAGCATTAAATAAAGAGAATATTCTCACAAAGAAACAGCTTAGATAGACCAAACCACTTTGTTTAATTCATCCACTTGTTGGAGGACGGCAATGGCTTGGTGAGCATCTTTCTTTGGTGTTTTTCGGGTAGATTTTAAAAAGGCATGTAAGATCACAAGATCGTGATTGTGTTTAATAAACAGCACTCTCGCTGATTCATTTCCACTATCAACACGCAGTTTAAAAATCGCCCCTTTGTATTTCCAAATTCTGGCATTGAGCATCTTCAAATGCTTGCAGTGGTACACATCACCGTGAGTTTGATATGAGGTGAATTTATTAAAAATCGCCAAACGTAACTTGTAAGAAATTCCGTCTAAAAAGTCATAAAGAGGCATAGTGAGTGAGGTTTGTTCAACAAGATAGATGTTCATAGTCATACTACTTTTTTCTTTAATCATATGAAAAACGCCAGTGCCTTCATAATCAGTTTTGTTGAATAGCTGGTTTAATATTTCTATTCCTAATAACAATATTATTAGGAATCTTAAGTAAGCCTTAAGTTACAAACCCGATGATATGGCTATTCAATACTTAAGAAGAGCCAATAATGCGCCAGATTTTTCAAATTAAGATGACTACCTTCATCTTGGTGATGTCAGCCTACTTCACCCTATGCTTTAACTACCCGATCTTGGCTAAAATTTTCGATTTAAGCCATTCAGTATCTAATGTGTTATTCCCTTACACAGCACCAATTGTATTGATGGCAGCGTTCATCATTATCTTTACTGCACTGTGCTGGCCATATATTTTTAAGCCTGTAATGATTTTCTTAACCATTACCTCATCCATGGCGTTATATGCAGAAGTGAATTACCACACTCTGTTTAACAATGCAGTAATTGAAAGTATTTTTGAAACTAATTCAGATGAAGCATTTTCTTACCTCAATACCACTTCCATCATGTATGTGATTTTCTTTGGTATCGTGCCAAGCATTTGGATTGCCATGGTAAAAATCAACAAACGAGATTCTTTTGTCAAAGATATCGTTTCTCGTATTGCGTTATTAGGTATCGCTTGCACAGCCATTTTGCTTGTGGGTTTAACCACCTTTAAAACCTATGCAGCAGTTGGTCGAAACAACCACTTCTTAAACCGTATGATCATTCCTGGCCATGTATATGCGAGTGGTAAATACTTATATAAAAAGTTCATCTACAAGCCACTACCGTTTAAACAACAAGGTTTGGATGCCAAGCTAAAACCAACAGATAATCATAAACCTACATTGTTTGTAATGCTGTTAGGTGAAACCGCACGTACCTATAACTATGCTTATAACGGCTACGATCGTGATACCAATCCGTACACCAAAAATGAAGGTATCATATCGTTTAAAAACGTCGAATCTTGCGGTACTTACACTGCGCTTTCAGTGCCTTGTATGTTCTCTAATTTAACCCGAGCACACTACAACCAAGAGCGTGCGTACTCACAGGATAATGCGGTTGATATTATTCATCGTGCAGGTGCTGAAGTGTTATGGCTTGATAACGATGGCGGCTCTAAAGGCGTGGCTGATCGTGTTAATTATGAAGCGACAGATCCATCACAGCATAACCAATTCTGTAATGGTACTAGCTGCTACGATGGCGTGATGTTAGACAAAGCCCAAGCTTTCATGAACAAAGACGATAAGAATAAGCTGTTGGTACTGCATTTAATTGGCAGTCATGGTCCAACATACTTCAAACGCTACCCAGCAGCATTCGACAAATTTAAACCGTCTTGCAACCGAAGCGATATTGAAAACTGTAGCGATCAAGAAATTAAGAACGTCTACGACAACACCATTCTGTACACCGACTACGTAACAGAGCAAATGATCAAAATGCTGAAAGCCGAAGAAGACAAATATAACGTTGCCTTGTTATACATGTCAGATCACGGTGAATCATTAGGCGAGAACGGCTTCTACCTTCACGGTGCGCCTTTCTCAATTGCGCCTAAAGAGCAAAAACATGTACCTTGGCTATTATGGTTACCAAACCAATACGCTCAAGCAAAAGGGATCAACAAAGCGTGTTTAGAGAAGAAAGAAAATCAAGCAGGGCTATCACAGGATAACCTATTCCCTAGCCTACTCAGCTTATACGGTGTGAAATCAAAAGTGATCAATCCTAAGCTGGACATTACTGCAAGCTGTCAAGTTTCAGCATAAACACCTGAATTAACAATCGAAATTAATGTATACTTATAATCTCTTATAGGTATACATTTTTTTTGAGCTCTCCATGAAGATATTAATTATCGAAGATTCATCGGCATTACGTCGCAGCTTAGCAGTAGGTTTTAATAATTTAGGTTTTACTACCGATGAAGCTGAAAATGGCGATGAGGGGCTCAGCCTAGCGTTAAATAATCAATACGACATTATTATTTTAGATCTGATGCTACCGGGCGTTGATGGTATGACGATCTTAAATAAACTCCGTCAAACGGGCATTGAAACCCGTATTATTATTCTTTCCGCGAAAACCCATAGCCAAGATCGGATTGATGGCTTACTGCAAGGCGCTGACGACTACGTTACCAAGCCGTTTTCCTTTGACGAACTCCATGCCCGTGTGCTGGCGATTTCACGTCGTTGCCAAGCCATTAATATCACCAATACCATTGAAATTGATGGCTTTATCTTAGATCCCAATAAGAAAACCCTGTTCTACGGTAGCCATGATTTAGAGCTAACGCCTAATGAATTCAAGATTGTTGATTACTTGTTTACTCATCGAGGTCAGATCCTGACCACCAGTATGATCAGCGATAATATAGCGAATAACTTTGATTACATTGCGAAAAATACCATCGAAGTGCACATCTCAACCATGCGTAAAAAAGCCAAGAAAATTGATGCGGTACTGCCGATCAAAAACAAACGTGGTTTTGGTTACTACATCGAGAATTAAACATGACAAAAACACGTTCCATTAAAAGCAACCTAATTAACGCCATCAGTTCGGTATTTGGCTTGTTTATTATTATTGTTTTTACCTTTGTTGATTTTAGTGTCGATAATTGGGTACAAGAGCAATTTGAGTTAGAGATCCAAGAGCAAGCAGGACAATTTAAAACCATCACCAATATCCAAGCTTTTGCTGATGCGATTAGCAGCGATAAAGATTACGCTTATTATCAGATCTGGAAAAATGATGACGTTATTTATCGCTCCAATTCCCTGAGTGATTATCCCAATATCAATTTGCTGCATAAGAAGTTACCACTAAATAGCTATCAAATTGTCGATGTAACCTTACCTAACCGAGAAATCGGCAAGGCATTCTTATATTCATACTTAGCAAAACCTAAAGATCAAAAGCCAACTCCTATTTATTTAACTATTTATGCATCCACAACAGGGCTTGATAAAGTCACAGGCATTCTCGATATTTTGCTGATTGGTAGTTTTTTACTTTCCATGATCATTATGCGAGTAGTTGCTAAAGCGATTGTTAATAAAGGGCTTGATCCTCTTGAGAGCCTAAATAATCAAATCAAAGTCTTTAACGAAGATAAACAACAACGCCAAAGTAAAACATTCAGCTTTAAACAATCAGCATCTTCTTATATTGAAGTGGATTTGATCCGAAATGAATTAAATAACTTCCTCGAAACCAACCGTAACATGGTCGATAACGAAAAGCGAATCACCTCAGATATCGCCCATGAAATTAAAACCCCTATTGCTGAAATCATCACCCTTACCGAAGTACATCAACGTTTTCCTGATGATGAACGATTAGCAAAAACCTTCACTTCGGACATTCTCCAAATATCGAACCGCATGAAAGTCATTGTAGAAAACCTATTATTACTACAACGCACTTCTCATTCGCTTTCTATTTATAAAGTACCGATTGAAATCACAACCTTATTAAGTTCCGTGATTCACGATTTAAACTTTAAATATGATGATATTAAACAGCGTGTAGTTTTAAATAACACACTTCAGCACCCTATTATTGCGGACGAATTTTGTTTAAAAACCATTATCACCAACTTATTAGATAACGCACTGTTTTATAGTGTGCCTAGTACTGCGATTGATATCGTAATTAATGATGACACTCAACATGTGATGTTCACTATCACCAATCAATCCCCTGTTAATTACTCTGAGCAAGAAGTGAATAAACTGGTGCAACCGTTATTTCAGCATGACGATTCTCGCTCCAATAACGATCGCTATGGTTTAGGTTTATCTATCGTTGATAACATCTGCAAAATTAACGAATACGAACTAGCAATAAACCAATTAGCCAATGGAGAGTTTCAAGTGTTAGTGAAAATTCCCAAAAAGAATTGTAGCGAATAAACAAGCTAATATGTTGAAAACAAAAAAGCAGCAACGAGGATCATTCATTGCTGCTTTTTTATTTGATATATCATGCCAGTAGGCATAACGGCATCACCCTTCATGATATTTCTAATATTTACTTATATAACGTGGCTTGGGGTTGTCCAACACTTCGGATAGGTGTCGGCTTCGCGACACATATCCTTATTTGTTAGGTTTGTTACTTTTTAATGCCATCAAATTCATTTGCTATTCTTAGATATCGCTCAACACTTGAACGTACTGTTTTACTTGAATCCTGATTCCAGTGCTCTGATATAAATTGTTCTAGCATGTGTAGTTTGACTAACTCTCGAATAACGTAACCACGTCTTACAGATGAGGAATAACTTTTTTTAGTCCAAGCGTCTGTGTTAAGTTCTTTAATATAATTAATATTTACGCCATGCCTTTGTAGGTATGGATATGCCATTTTCAGTGGTAATTGTGTCGCCAATTTAAATTCCTTTTCTGTAGAAAGTTATGTGCAAGTACAACATAAAGCAATGTACAACTTTTTAAAAAGTTTGAGTTCAGAAGTAATTTGGCAAACCTAACGCCGCATTAAGGTGATGAGATGGTCTCCCTCTACCTCTTCGCATGGTCTTGAGCCATGCTTGATATATTCAATCAATGTGCAGGTAAAGACCATGGCTCAGAATAAAATCATCGGTATCGACTTAGCAAAAAGTATTTTCTTTCTTTTTGAAATCAATCATAAAGGAAAGAATATTAGCCGTAAAAAATTACCTCGAAGTAAGCTTCTAAACTATATTGCTCAACCAGATGAATGCATCCTTTCGATGTAAAGCTATTGCGGATTATACTGAGGATAATATGGGTATCGCTTATCAAGTTTGATTTTCCCTTGAATAATTGATTGTTCTACCCAATTCAAGAATTCAGAGATCACACTAAGATAAATATCTACAGGTTGAAGTGCAGCATCTGTAGAGGCAATTACTATATGGCTTCCTGTTTTACCACTTAAAATATCTAATTTAAAATCCTCATGAAAATCTATCGTTAAATCACTTCGGTCAGGGATTGATATATTAAATGACTTAGGAGTCGTATTTATTGAAAAAAACCATCTTCCCTGCTTCTTTGGTACATATTTACCAAACTTCAATTGTGCTGAATGTGCATTTTGGCCAACTCTAGCATCAATACCCACGCCAGACTCAAGTCCTTTTTGTTCAATACTTAATAGTAATGAAGACAACTTATTTTGTGTATCAATATCCCATAACTCAAAATGTTCTAATACTGAACTAACTAGGTATTTTTCTACTATATTCAATTTAAGCCTCTCCTTGGTTTACTGGTTTACTGGTTTACATAAAACTGCATCAAGATGATGAAATGGTCTCCCTCTACCTCATCGCATGGTCTTAGCCATGCTTGATGTATTAAATCAATATGCAGGCAAATAGCATGACTCAAAATAAAAGCATCAGTCCCAACTTAGCAAAAAATAGTTTTTTCTTTGTGAAATCAATAATAAAGAAAATAATTTTATCCATAGTATCAACATATCATGCAATTAGTAGAAATTTTTCGCCCCAGATAACTGACGTAAAATGATATGGCATTCACTCTTCAGAATTAAAGAAGATTTTATTATAAATCATAACGTTAATATTATTAGTTCACCACAAGGATAACGCTCGACTTCTTTTTGGCATCAACCTACATGATATTTCCAATATTTACTTATATAAGGTGGCTTGGGCTTGTCCAACACTTCGGATAGGTGTTGGCTTCGCGACACATATCCTTATTTGTTAAATGGCCATATCCACCATAACCTTATGATACTTAGCAGATATTTGAATATCCATGGATTTATGAGAAACCTCATACTGCACAGCAACCTTTCCACTTACTACTGTAGATTTTTCTGCTAGTGTTAACTCACTATAATGAGGGTCTAATTTTAATATGCCTTCAATATTGTCAATCAAGGCTGACCTTTTATCCGGAGAGAAGCCTGATAAATGATAAGTCCAGTCAACATCGACTTTGGATTCTGTTGCTTCACTTTTAAAGCGTTTATAAAGAACACGTCTAAAGTTATAGCTATTTTCATCTAGAATAACCTCATAGAATTGCTTTACACGACCTTTGACCAATTCAATGACACCATCTCGTTTATCTTTAGGAAAGCGATAACCGAAAGTTATGCTCTTTACAGCTCTATAGTCATGAGGCATTTGACCATGAATATTATCAATTACAATGCGACACTCTTCTTCGTAATACCATCTAGGCGATTTGTAACCAAACATGACCTGCATTACATTGCGGCTTGGTATATTACGCATACCTAAATGAGGTGGGTTTTCATTATATGTCACATCAAAAATGTGTAAGTGATTTTTAGGTACAAATCTCGTCAATAAATCAAGGTCATACTCTATAACAATGCCTTTATGGCTGTCAGCATAGTGAGCCCACATAAGTTCATCAGTATGATTTCCTGTCAACGAAAATATCCCACTAGTGTCCAAACCTTGAGTAATATCCTTAGCCGAGTCATATATGTTACCTATTAACTCATGTCGCTCACCGATACCATATACACCTTGCAAGTAACTATGTATTTCAGAATTTAGAGCATTTCTGAAAACGCCTTCTGTTGGATCATTCAAAGCGTTTCTAGTCGGTAGATAAAAATGGCTTGTTTGAATTGGTTTTATTACGTAATCCAAAGAACTAGATTCAATGCTTCCGTCTTTATCAAATTTAAATTCTTTGTACTTGTATAAACTTTTTGTCATCTCTGAATCCCTGATGCCATTTAGACATAATGACCCCACGAGGTGCTAGCCTCCAATATCGTGGGTTAGCTTAAAGCCAGAGCCATAATTAGTGTGAC
>NZ_SSMG01000437.1 GCF_009873615.1 Photobacterium lucens | reverse complement strand
GTTTAAAAATTTATCACAACGTGAGCAAGCGACAAAAAACGTGATAGAGGCAAGATAAAACATTTATATTTAGCAGGATTAAGGCTATAAATGTGAAGACAAAAACGAAATCGTAAGACAGTGTTACAAAAGCAAGTTTTTCGCATTTATAACGTTATAATGGACATCAATCTATATACCTATTTGGTTTAATCTGTTGCTGCATTTTATTGCGAATAGTTATCTAGATTGTTTTATCGTATTTTTAAGGGACTTTGCCTCAAATGAAAAAGACCTCGCCGCTTTTCTCTCTCGTTGGTGTTACTGCGCTTTGTACTGTGTCATTTTCAGCACTAGCAGCACCATCTGTTATTCCTGATGCACCAACACTGAGTGCGAAAGGTTATGTTTTAATGGATTACAATACTGGCCAGGTATTAGTTGAAAAGAACGCTAACGAAAAATTAAATCCAGCAAGTTTAACGAAGTTAATGACGAGCTACGTTGCTGGTCAAGAAATGAAACAGGGCAACATCAGTAAAGATGATGTGGTGGTGATCAGCCGTAATGCTTGGGCGCGTAATTTCCCTGATTCTTCAAAGATGTTTATTGAAGTGGGTAGTGAAGTGCCACTGATGGATTTATTTCGTGGTTTAATTATTCAATCTGGTAATGATGCAAGTGTTGCGATTGCTGAACACGTTGCAGGTTCAGAGCAGGCATTCGTTGGCTTGATGAATTCATGGGCGAAGAAGTTAGGGATGAATTCCTCTCACTTTGCGAACCCACACGGTTTGGATCATGGCGATCTTTACACCACGCCATACGACATTGCGTTATTAGGCCAAGCGTTAATTCGTGATTTACCTAATATTTACCCGTTATATAGCGAAAAATCATTCACTTATAACAACATTACTCAGCGTAACCGTAATGGTCTGCTACATGATAAGAGCATGAATGTAGACGGCATGAAAACCGGTTACACCAGTGGTGCAGGCTACAGCTTAACGAGTTCTGCTACTGAAGGCGACATGCGTTTAATCGCAGTAGTGATGGGTACCAAGAGTACTAAGATCCGCGAAAGTGAAAGTAAGGCATTGTTAAACTACGGTTTCCGTTTCTTTGAGACAGTCGTTCCTCATAAAGCTGGCGATAAGATCATTTCTGAGCGTGTGTGGTTTGGTAATAAAGAGAACGTAGAGTTAGGTGTTGATAAGTCAAGCTACGTTACGCTGTCACGCAATGATACTAAAAAACTAACAGCAAGCGTGGAGCTTAATGGTGAGTTAGATGCCCCAATCGCTAAAGGCGAAGAAGTGGGTAAGGTACTTTACTTGGTTGATGGTAAAGAAGTGGGGTCTCAACCACTTGTAGCACTAGATGCTGTGGAAGAAGGCAGTATCTTTAGCCGCTTAGTTGATCATGTGAAGAAGTTCTTTGCTGGTTTATTTAGCTAATCACACAACACTTTTCAAATGAGCTCGGTTTAGGCCGAGCTTTTTTGTCTCTAATTTCTGGTTAATATTTTAACCGTAGTTAACTATTTCCTGTTTGGTTGAAAATCCGTATAATTCACGCCCTATAAATTCTTATCCAGCAATTCTACTGTCGGTGTTACCGATGGTGAGAGAAGTAGTAATGAATCAGACAGATAATCGTAAAGAAGTACTTGAATTTAATAAGCTGCAAAAGCGTCTACGTCGTAATGTCGGTAACGCTATTATTGACTACAACATGATTGAAGAAAATGATGTTGTTATGGCATGTATCAGTGGCGGTAAAGATTCATTTGCGATGCTGGATATTTTGCTAAATCTACAAAAAGCAGCACCAATTAAATTTGATGTTGTGGCTGTAAACCTTGATCAAAAGCAACCTGGTTTCCCAGAGCACATTCTTCCAGAGTACTTTGCTAGCCTTAACATTCCTTACTACATCGTAGATAAAGATACGTATTCAGTAGTAAAAGAGAAGATCGAAGAAGGTAAAACAACTTGTGGTCTTTGTTCTCGTCTACGTCGTGGCACGCTGTACTCATTTGCTGAGAAAATTGGAGCGACAAAAATTGCTCTAGGCCACCATCTAGATGATATCGTGGAAACCTTGTTCCTAAACATGTTCCATGGTTCTCGTTTAAAGGCAATGCCACCTAAACTACGTTCTGATGATGGTCGTAACGTGGTTATTCGCCCGTTAGCGTACTGTCGTGAAAAAGATCTGATCAAATATGCAGAGCATAAAGAATTCCCGATCATTCCTTGTAACCTATGTGGTTCACAAGAAAATCTTCAGCGTCAAAGCATTAAAGCAATGTTGATTGACTGGGATAAGAAAACGCCGGGCCGTGTTGATGCAATCTTCAAATCAATCCAAAACATCAGCCCAAGCCAGTTAGCAGATAAGAGCCTATTTGATTTTGTTAACTTGCCACTAGATCGTGAAGGTGAGAAGGCGGAATATGCCTTTAACGAAGCGACGGTATCATCAACGAATATTGATGAATCTATGTTTATCGATGTAACCAACATCTAAACATAAGAAAGAACGGGCTCTTCCTAAGCCCGTTCATTTAATGAGATCAGAATAAGCTTCACTGTTTCTATATACTGCCTCATTGTTATTACTAATTAACTGTTTTTTGCTTGTTAACCATCCTTTATTTTTCACTGTCCTTAAGTGATATTCGTCTTTACTATCAGTAATAAACGAACCCTCTGTTAAGTCATTTATCTGTGTGATCTTTCCTATATCTTGACGCTGTGTATTCTGAAGATCCCATGCAGTGACTTTGTCACTTATCTTATTTATTTTTGCTATTACTATTTGTTGTTCTGCACCATTGGGCATGGTGAAGACTAAGCTATCACCGACTTTTAAATCGGTAAGTAGTTCGTCATTAATTTCTACAATGCTTTCTATAGGTAGCATTGGTATACCTTGCTCTTTTTTCACTTTGTCTAGTAAATTAGGTTTGTAATGCCAGAGATCTTCACCTGTTAATAGGTTAATTTCCGTGATGATAGGCTGAGATGCGTGATAGCCTCGATTACCATGTAAAAGTGGATTACCTTCAATGTCTTCCTCTGCAACATAGCGTTCATCTTCGGTATTAACGATTTCATCACTAATTAACGATTCAAAGTTTGCTGTTTTTTCTGCAACATCTTCACTAATAGCATCAACAGTAGAAGGCTTCTCTACTTTATTGGCTACTTTGGGGGGTTGTGTTGCATTCATCTCCTTAGTCGGTTTGAACATAAAGATACAGAGCAACCCAATAAATAGGGCAAGACTAAAATATTGGGTCACTCTTTTCATAAATTACTCTGTAATGTTGAGTTGAACATCGAAGTTAAGATCTTTGCGGAAATTCCTATTATGTAGGCCTTTAGCCGTGATAGAAACGGAACCAACGTATTCACCAACCGGTAATCCTACGTTATCATCAGGTATGAAGCTGACTCTTAACTCACCATAAATAGGGCGTTGATAACGGCAGTAGGCGGCGTTATTCATGATTGTCCAACCACAACCGAGATTACGCTCACCTCGTAAAATGACCGTTTCAATATCACCCGTTGTGGTATTTTTAACTTCTACTTCAAGTTTAGTGTGACCACGATTATATCGACGCCATACAACACGATTACCGCTGATACTGTGCTCTGACAGATAATAAACGGTGCCATAAACGGTTTCTTCATAACGAGGTCCGACATACGGAGTGTCGCTAGTAATTAACCCATCGCTTGGTAGTAAAGATGTAATAGCAATATCAACAGCAACTTCTACTTCATCAGAATAGTTGTAGTCATAGAGGCTTTTCGCCATTAGGCTAAACACACCTTCATAAGAACCAATTGGCAGCTTCGGATTATCTGTTTGTGAGAATTCAAGTTTTAGTTGGCCTAAGTTAGGTGCAGGGTAACACCATGCACTGTTATTAATTCTTCCCCAACCACAATGGGTTTTACGTTGACCTCTTAACCAGACTTTATGTTCAACATTGGTGGCAGGATCAACCATCATGACAGAGAACTTCGTTAAATCACGAGGGTAGCGCCAGATGAAACGTGTTGGGCCATCAACAACATTTTGGCCTTTAACATAATAAACGGAGCCTCGGACATCTTGCTCTAAAGGATCGGTTTCTATCGGAGCTTCTTCTGTCAATAACCATTGAGGTCCAACAACTGGCGGCTCGGGTTCTTGGTTATCAAGCGTTTGTAGCATTGGGACAACACTTTTTAGCCAATCAATATGAAGAGCTATAGGGGCATGACCTGAATACCCGTAATACCAACCAAACCACCATGAAGTGACACCAACAGCAACTTGACGATCGTTACGTGTTTGCCAAATCGCAGAACCGCTATCACCAGGGCTACCAAATGCCCAAGAGTCTGTATTCTCTATTGCTTGGTTAATTAAACAATCACGGTAGTAATAACGTATATGACCTTCACCATGACGTTTGCCTATATAGGCTAATTGACCTAATGTGCGAGTACCAAAAATACCAAACCCAGTAAAAGTAGTAGGGCTTAACAGTAAATCTGTGTTTAGCTTGTTATCGACTAGAGGTTGGGGGATCACATTACCTGCACTATCAATAGGATCTGCAACTTTGGGGATCTTTGCTACAGCAATATCGTTACTACAATCGGTAAAGTTTTGAAAATAATTGGTTGATTGACCAGCAGCAAGCACTGTTCCATCTTGCTGTTTAAATGTGACATATTGCCCTGAATATTCAGTGCCTTCGGAACCTGCTAAACAGTGAGCGGCAGTTAAAATATAACTGTGTGTTTCATCGCTACCTAACCACGTTCCTGAACAATAGCCACTAGCAACAACTAAGCCGACCGCATTAAATCGTTCAGCATTGGCATTTTGTTCTAAAACAGCGCTAACATTATTTACTATGCTGGGGTCTAAGCTGCCACCTAATTCTATGTATTTACTATCATTAATCCCAAGAGAAAACGCAAAACTTGAAAAAAATAAGGCAAGACAACAGACATAACGATGTTTAAAACGATAATTATTCATGGCGTTGACCAGTGAAGAATCCTTACTGATATTTTAGTTTTTGCCCTATTGATAAGAGTATTAAAAATAAGAATGATCTAAGCTCACAAGTTATATTTAATGAATATTCTTTGAGTTTTTAAGCTGATAAGATAAGCAAAAATTTCGACAGTCGAGATGACTATGTTACGTAGCATTTTATTGGCTTCTAGCCTTGTTTTATTAGCAGGATGTAGCTCACACCAAGCTGAACAGTTGGGCTTAGGGGGAGGACAAGTAAATGGCTATGCTCAGCAGATGAGTAATGATCAGTTATGTGCTGTTTACTTAAATAAGCGCAGTTCAAATCAAACACGCGTCGCTGTTGCTGCTGAATGGAAAAAACGCAAATTAAGCCGTTCTTACTGCGAGAAAAAAGCAAATGAGTGGTACATTACCAAGTTTGCGAAATGGCTAACCATGCAAGAAGACGCTAAAAAATAGCAGAAAAAAAGGCCTCAATTGAGGCCTTTTCTTAATCAAGATTTGGTGCAAGTGGGCTGATAAAACCATCAGGCTTGAGCGCTAGCAAATCACAATTTAAACTATCAATGGTATTTTCAGCGGTATTACCAATAAATACTGCAGATAACCCTGTTCTACCTGTAGTCCCTAAAATAACTAACTCGGCTTTAATATCTTTGGCAACTTGCGGAATGATATCTTCAGGTAAGCCTTCAAGTACATGAGTCTGCTCTTCACTGATCCCATACTTTTGGCGTAATGCTTTCATTGTTGTTAAGTGGTGACCACGAACAGCATCGGTGTAACTAGCAGGATCAAATTCTGGTAATTCAATCGTAATATTAACCGGTGTGGCAGGGTAGGCATTGACCAAGTTAACCTCAGCATTCGCTATAGAGGCAAAAGCTAAAGATTCTTTTACGATTTTATCGTTCAGACCATCGTGAGTATCATCATCAGTAGAAATATTCACGCAGCCTAAAACTTTGCCGCGCTCAGGCCAATTATTACCTTTAACCAGCAATACAGGAATTGGACATTTACGCAGTAAGTGCCAATCGGTTGGGGTGAAAATAACTGCACCTAAACGATCATGTTCATGCGTTGCTTTTACAAGTAAGTCGATATCTTGACTATACACATCAGCGATAATAGCTTCATAAGGACGATTATGCCAAACCACTTTGATTTCAATATCAATACCTTGGTCGATGTATGGCGTGATGATTTCTTTTAGCCATTCTTCTCGTTGCATGACAACACCACGACGCATAGCATCACGTTCATCTGACGAGAGCATGGATGTCATTTCATAAGAAAAATCATAAATAGCTAAGAAGACAATAATTTTGACATCTTTGGTCATCTTAGCGATATGAACTGCACGTGAAATGGCAGGTTGCTCTGCTTTTTCTGGATCTGCAACAACTAAGATATTTTTATACTTTTGCATAATGCCTCCTTTACACACAGCGTGTAGGCAGTCTCTTGATAGTGGTTAACCTAAACACTAAAGTCGCATAGCCTTTGCTATATGCTTTTATTTCAAGAGATTAAAATAAATCCTTATAAACACTGTAACCTAGTATAGGAAGTTATGGGAATGATATTAGCCAAAATTTTGCAAACTTTGATACGTTGAGCAAATAAATAAACGAAAAGGCAGGATTTAGAAGTAATAAAAAAGCATCGTTAATAACGATGCTTTCGCTACACAGTAAATGAAAAGAAGATTACTGTTGTGACAAGTTAGTATTTTTAGCTACACCTGCAAGACGGGCTAACTCATCATGATCGATAATCGTAATGTATTTACCTTTAACACTTAACATTTCTGATTTTTGGAAACGACCAAGCAAACGACTAATTGTTTCAACAGTTAAGCCAAGGTAGTTACCAATATCACCACGTGTCATGGTTAAACGGAACTCACGAGGGGAGAAGCCACGCTGTGAGAAACGTAATGATAGGTTGTATAAGAAAGCAGCAAGACGTTCTTCAGCATTCTTCTTAGAAAGTAATAAGATCATCTCTTGGTCGCCTTTGATCTCGTTACTCATTAAACGCATGATCTGTTGACGAAGCTTTGGCATCTTACCTGATAAGTCATCTAAGATTTCAAATGGAATTTCACAAACCATCGACGTTTCTAATGATTGAGCGAAACTTGGATGTTGCATTTCATTGATTGCATCAAAGCCAACAAGATCACCAGCCAAGTGGAACGCAGTAATTTGTTCATCACCTTGTTCAGTAATGGTATAACTTTTAATCGTGCCAGAACGAATTGCATATAGTGATTTTAATTCGTCACCGGCTTTAAACAGTTCCTGACCTTTTTGGATCGGCTTTTTACGCTCGATAATTTGATCCAGCTGGTCTAATTCAGACTCATTCAGAGTGAAAGGAATGCATAACTGACTAATACTGCAATCTTGACAGTGAATAGCACAACCGCCTGATTGGATTCGTTTTGTTGTAAGCTTGTCTGAAATCATATGCCTGTCTAACCAATTTGATGTAGGTCAATATTTTAACATATTATGAAGCATTATTACGAGTAATAAAAAGGCTACAATATTTGATTGATTGCAATGTAACCAGTTTGAAGACCATAAGCTATTAATAATAAGGCACTTATACGCCTAAAAACACGGTTTTTTAACCACGTTTTAAGCTTATCTGCAAAGCCTCCTATAGCCAGCATAGCGGGGAGTGTGCCAAGACCAAATGCTAACATCACTGTGGCACCATTTAGAGCACTTCCAGAAACAGCAGCCCAAGTTAATGTTGAGTAGACTAAACCACAAGGAAGCCATCCCCAGAGAAAGCCGAAAGGTAATGCTTTAACGGGAGATTTGAGTGGAAGTAACGTTGTGGCTAACGGTGAAATATGACGCCAAAATTTTTGCCCGATACGTTCTATGGAAGTTAATCCAAACCACCATTGACCAATATATAAACCCAATACAATCATCATGATGGCAGCGAAAAGTCGCATATATACCAGAGGGTTAGTTGTGCCATTGAGTGTCGATAGACCAGCTAATGCGGCACCAATTAAAGCGCCTGCAATGGTATAAGATGAGAGCCTACCAATATTGTAATTGAGTAGGTAAACCCAACGCTTAGTGTTGGTGGTGTTTTCAGGCATACCGATAGTAATGGCTGCAGCTACACCACCACACATACCAACACAGTGACCCGCCCCCATTAAGCCAATAAGAAATGCGGCATAAAGATCTAAATTAGGCATTATCGTTATCTTGCTGTTGGGGGTGTTTATTCTTGATTGGATCAGAATCGGAAACAGCGTTTTTATGTTTAGTGTCATCGTCATCAAATAAAATATCGTAGCCACGACGCTCTAAATCATCGAACTGCTCACTTTTTACTGCCCATAAAAAGATACCAACGGCTATGCAGACAAAAATAATGGCAATAGGTATTAATATGTAAAGACTTTCCATTTATTTTAATAACCTTAAAGAATTTGATACAACGATAATTGAGCTTGCTGACATGCCAATAACGGCAATGTAAGGGGCAACAAGGCCAGAAACCGCCAATGGCAAGATGATCAAGTTATAGCCTAAGGCCCAGGATAAATTTTCACGGATAATCTTTCTGGTTTTAATAGCCAACGTTCGTGCTTCTAAAATGCGTTCTAATTTATCACCAAGTAGTACCATATCTGCTGAAGATTTCGCTATATCAGTGCCTCCACCCATAGCGACAGAGAGGTGAGCACCAGCAAGAACAGGTGCATCATTCACACCATCACCCATCATAAGAACGATGTCTGATGGTGGTAATCTGTTCAAATAATCAAGTTTACCTTGTGGGCTTTGATTCGCTATGACTTCATCAATATGAAGTTGCTTTGCTACTGTTTCAGCATGAATAGAATTATCACCTGTTAACATAGTGACTTGAATGCCTTGCTGTTGACATTGTTCAACTAACTGAAAACTTTCTTGTCGAATAGGATCGTCTAATTTAAAGGCTGCAATCGGTTTACCATTACAAGATAGCCAAACTGAATAGTGCATATGATCTTGATGTGTTTTATTTGTTTCTGATGAAATCGCAAAATCATACCTCCCAATACGCCACTCGTTATCATTATGATCAGCTTTCAAACCACAACCAATAACGTTCTCAACATCATCAAACAATATGTCAGCATGACGGTAAGAACTAAAGGCTTGAGCAATTGGGTGATTGGCAAAACGTTCAAGTTCAGCGGCATACATCAATGCTTGTTGCTCAGACAGATCACTAAATATTTTTGTTTCTATTAATCTTACGTTGCCTTCTGTTAGGGTTCCGGTTTTATCCAGTACGAGGCGATTCACTTTACATAAGGTTTCAAGAACATGACCACGGCGCAGCAGAATACCGAGTTTCCCTAATGTTGATGTTGAACAGGTAATGGCGGTTGGTGTGGCTAAAGATAATGCACATGGACAGGTTGCGACTAATACCGCTAGGGTGATCCATAGCGCATCTTCTGGTTGATGTTGATGCCAGTAATACCATGTGGCAGCCGCAATGATCAAAATGGCGGCAACAAAGTAACGGGCAACATTATCAGCAAGCTCTGCAACTTTTGGCTTTGATAGCTGAGCTTCATCTTGAAGACGGACAATATTTGAAATTAACGAGTTATTACGATTAACAGTAACCACCATGGTGATATTACCATCACCGTTAATCGTACCAGCATAAACGGTATCGCCAATAGTCCGTTTAACTGGCACAGATTCACCAGTTAACATGGATTCGTTAACAGTGGTGAGTCCTTTTTGAATTTCACCGTCGGCAGGGAAATGCTCTCCAGGCAATACCGTGACAACGTCACCTATCTTTAGAGTTTTAGCTGCAATTTGTTCACCATTGGCAAGGGTTGCCATACTTGGTATGAGCTTTAATAAGTTTGCACTGGCTGCGGCCGCTTGACGACGAGCACGCATTTCCAAAAAGCGTCCAAGTAATAGGAAGAAAGTGAACATGGAAATGGATTCAAAAAAGACTTCACCTTTTTCCATGACAGTTGCGTACAAACTTGCAGCATAGGCAAACAGTAAGGCTATCGAAACGGGAACATCCATCCCAAGAGTAAAGGCTTTTAAATTGCGCCAAGCATTGATGTAGAAAGGTAATGCAGAGTAGAGCAAAACAGGGGTTGCGAAAATTAAGCTCACCCAACGTAAGTAGTTACGAAACTCATGATCTAAATCGCCGAAAACCTCGAAATACAATGCAATAGCCAGCATCATGACCTGCATCGTCGCAATTCCTGCAATACCTAACTTATATAGGTATTGCTTCATGGTGTTGTGATATTGCTGCTCTTGGGCATCAGCTTCAAAAGGTGAGGCTTTATAGCCGATTTTATGAATAACATTCAGTAAATGGCTAAGTTGTACTTGTTCTGGATCCCACACCAGTAATGCTCTATGTGTCGTTGTATTCACACGTATCGAAATAACACCGGCTTCTCGCACCAACTGTTTTTCAATTAACCATGCACAAGCCGCACAAGATACGCCTTCAACCGATAAGGAAACTTCACTATGATGTTTATCAGTTGTGCGAACAAAGTCTTGCTGAATATCAGCATGATCATAGAGCGATAATGATTGAAGTTGCTCTGGTACTAAATCCGCTTTTTCCGCAGGTTCCGTACGATATTCATAATAGGAGGTGAGGCCACTTTGAACGATAGTTGTGGCAACGGCTTCACAACCAGGACAGCACATAGGGCGTGCTTGCCCCAGAATTTCTACAGAGAATAAGCTACCCCTTGGTATTGGATCGCCACAGTGGTAGCAGTCATGATTTACATGTTTTTCTTTTGTCATTCCTTACTCTGCCCGTACAACGAAATCGGGGAAGATGTTGGTACGTTTACGCGTCCTTGCAACATCCAGTCGCCTTTAAAAGGTTCAATTTCAACAAACCAAGGACCATTTAATGATTCTGGTGTAACGAAATGATACGTTCCTTTTAAATCGGCATTTACCATTTGACTAAAGTCTTTATCTGCCAATGTTCGGTGGGAAAATGTTACGCGAATTGTTGGCTGCTGTTTTAAGTCACCTTTGTCTAAATTAATAGTGACATTCTTATCTTCTTTAACTGCAATATTTGCGTGAATATTTAATGCATCAGCAACATGTAATCGAGAACGATCAATATTGATTGCTTTGCCTTTTTTGTAGTAATCCTCTGCCACTAAATCGACTTGGTTATTTGAGAAAATATATACCGCCGTTAAGCTATAGATGATTGAAATTGCAGGGATAGAAAAAACAAACCAAGGCCAAAACTGCTTATACCAAGGCTTTTGCATAGAAGTTCACCTTTTGCTATTTAGACTGAATAATTGATGAAGATGTTTGATTTGAAAATAGCCCCTGAGCGAGTCAGGGGCTAGGATGCATGTCTCAGTTTTTAAAGTTTATTGTTAATAAACTTGTTACTGAGTGTTAATTGGATGGTTGTTGTTCAGTTGGGTTACTTAAATTCCAGACATATGCAGAGATAAGTTGGACTTTATCTTCACCTAATATATCAGCCCAAGCTGGCATGATACCTTGACGACCATGAGCGATTGTTGCTTCAACAGCTTTACGTGAACCGCCATATAGCCAAGTTCTGTCTGTAAGATCTGGTGCACCAAAAGCAGGGTTACCTTTGCCGTCTGTACCATGACATGCCGCACAAACTACAAAACGTTGTTTACCTGCTAGTGCTTCTTTGGCATTCACTTTACGACCAGATAAGCTCAGTACATAACTTGTTACTTCACGGACGCCATCATCGCCTAACGTTTCTTGCCATGCTGGCATGACACCTTCACGACCATGCATCACTGTTGTTTTGATCGTTTCAGCTTCGCCACCGTACAGCCATGCGTTATCAGCAAGGTTAGGGAAGCCTGTTTGACCACGTGCATCTGAGCTATGGCATTGCGCACAGTTTTGTAGAAACAAACGCTGACCAACCTTTATCGCATCAGGGTTCTGGGCAATATCAGTAATAGGGCGATATTCTGAACCAGTATCGTTATAGGCTAATTGCTTAAAGATAGCGCCAAACTTAGTGTCTGCATCGCTGAGTTCTTTCGCATATTGATCTAACGATTTGTTGCTTTGTGCTGCTGCGATAGCCGCATTTGATTCTTCAATTGAGCGTACAGTTTGATCAGAGCTTTGCCAGCCTAATACGCCTTTAAAGCTTCCTAAACCAGGGAAGAGGACTAGATAAACAAGACCACCAACAATGGTTGCCCAGAACATGTAGGCCCACCATTTCGGTAATGGGTTGTTGATCTCACGAATACCATCGTATTCGTGCCCCATATCTTCACCTTCTTTAACGCCCATATCGTCACGTGAACACCACCATAAAATGACGGCAACGCCCAAAATAGTGCCTAAGGTGATGACAGTGATCCAAATACTCCAAAAAGTGGTCATGCTTCCTTGCTCCTTTCGCTTTCAAGCGTCGATTTATCCAGTTCGTCATCAGCAAAAACCAGATTAGCCGCTTCATCAAAACGTGATTTTTGACGTTTACTGTATGCCCATACAATGATGCCAATAAAGCTAGTAAACAGAATCACGGTCCAAATACTATGTACAGTACCAATATCCATGATATCTCCTTATTTCATTGCATGACCAAGTGACTGAAGGTACGCAATCAAAGCATCCATTTCTGTTTTGCCTTTCACGTCATTGCCTGCATTGGCAATTTCTTCATCGCTGTACGGTACACCGAAATGATCGCGGAACACTTGTAGCTTTTTACTTGTGAGTTCACCCGTTAAAACATTGTCTTCAAGCCAAGGGAAACCCGGCATATTCGACTCTGGCACAACAGCACGAGGGTCGATAAGGTGAACACGGTGCCATTCATCAGAATAACGACCACCAACACGAGCCAGATCAGGACCTGTACGTTTTGAACCCCATAGGAATGGATGTTCCCATACACTTTCACCCGCTACTGAGTAATGACCATAACGCTCAGTTTCAGAACGGAAAGGACGAACCATTTGACTGTGACAAACGTTACAACCATTGGCGATGTAAACATCACGACCTTCCATTTCTAACGCTGTATAAGGGCGTAAATTCTCTACAGGCTCTGTGGTTTGATCTTGATAAAGTAGTGGGGTGATTTCTACTAATGCCCCAAAGCTGATCGCCACAATGATCAATATCGAAAGTAAACCAACGTTTTTCTCGACAATATCGTGACTAAATTTCTTAGACATTGCGCATACTCCTTATGCTGGTTGTGGCTCAGCGATAGCTTTTAAACTTTCGCGTGGTGCTGTCACTGTCTTATAAGCGTTGTAAGCAAGAAGGAACATACCTGCTAAGAAGATACAACCACCAATAAAGCGTACAAAGTAGAATGGGTAAGACGCTTGTAATGACTCGACAAAGCTGTAAGTCAATGTTCCATCGCTGTTTACTGCGCGCCACATCAGGCCTTGCATTACACCAGAAATCCACATTGATACGATGTACAGCACTGTACCAATGGTGGCTAACCAGAAGTGCACATTGATCAGTCTGATTGAGTACATACGCTCTTGACCAAATAACTTAGGAATCAAGTGATATAGCGAACCGATAGAGATCATTGCGACCCAACCTAAAGCACCAGAGTGTACGTGACCAATGGTCCAGTCAGTGTAGTGAGATAGGGCGTTGACCGTCTTGATTGCCATCATTGGGCCTTCGAAGGTAGACATACCGTAGAAAGACAATGAAACAACAAGGAAGCGAAGAATAGGATCGGTACGTAGCTTATGCCATGCACCAGACAACGTCATAATACCGTTGATCATACCACCCCAAGATGGAGCGAATAGAATCAATGACATCACCATACCCAGTGACTGCGTCCAATCTGGTAATGCTGTGTAATGAAGGTGGTGAGGGCCAGCCCAAATATAAAGCGAGATCAATGCCCAAAAGTGAACAATAGATAGACGGTAAGAGTAAATAGGGCGATCGGCTTGTTTTGGAACAAAGTAATACATCATACCAAGGAAACCTGCGGTTAGCAGGAAGCCTACAGCGTTATGCCCGTACCACCATTGCACCATTGCATCCACAGCACCTGAGTAAATCGAATATGATTTTGTCATGGATACTGGAATAGCAAGGTTGTTAACAATGTGTAACACGGCAACAGTTAAGATAAATGCCCCGAAAAACCAGTTTGCAACGTAAATATGTGATGTTTTACGTTTGATCATGGTACCGAAGAAAACGATAGCATAAGCAACCCAAACAACAGCAATAGCAATACTGATAGGCCATTCTAGTTCTGCATATTCTTTACTGGTCGTAAAACCAAGCGGTAAAGAAAATACAGCAGAAAGGATAATGGCTTGCCATCCCCAAAAGGTAAATGCGGCGAGTTTGCCACCAAACAAACGGGTTTGACAGGTACGTTGGACAACGTAATAAGATGAAGTAAATAAGGCACTTGTACCGAATGCAAAGATCACTGCGTTGGTATGCAACGGTCTTAATCGGCTATAAGTTAACCACGGAATATCGAAGTTTAGAGCCGGCCAGACTAACTGAGCGGCAATAAAGACACCAACAGCCATACCGACAATACCCCATAAAATGGTTGTAAGGGCAAATTGACGAACGACTGTATAGTTATAGTTTTGTTCAAGCTGCTTAACTTGGCTCATATTGCATGCTTCCACTATATAATGCTAACTACACTACTTTCCCTGTGCGAACAACAAGTTGTCGCAATACCACCCAAAGCTTATAAGAAGACTCATTAAGACAAGATCCAAATAAGATTCAAATTGCTATTTTTATGTAAAAGTGGCATTTTCATTGCACATAATACTTGAGTCGACACAGTTTTGACAGGCGAATAGCCACATAACCTTTACGCTTAAGTAACATTTATGTGAAAACTTTGAACTCTGTAACACAGGAATAAAATCTATAATGGCAGCAGAAAAACTGACTAGAGGGCGCTTAATTCAAATACTCGTGTTGATGACTGTATTAATTTCAGCTTTTATTTGGAGAACAGTGACATACACCTCAACAGATCAAGAAGAAAAGCTTGATGGTGACGTTAAGATATGCTCATTAAATACCGAAAATTGCCAATATTCGCTACTTGATAAGACCGTTGAAGTGAGCTTATTAACCAAGCAATTATCAGCTCAATCACCAATAAAATTACAAGTTTCCAACATTAATGTTAAGCCGGTAGGTGTGGTAGCTGGCGTTAGCATGAACATGGGAACAGTACCCGTTGTATTTTCACAACAGGATGAAAATACATGGATTGGCGAGTTTACTGTTCCAGCATGTACCCATGATTCGATGACGTGGGGAGTGGACATTAAAATCAACGAACAACCAATCAAAGCACAATTCGTTGTTAAGAAATAACCAGAAAATAGCACTGATTCAGTGCTATTTTTTATTCTGAATAAATCATTTTCTTCGTCATGCCACCATCAATAACGAAATTCTGACCAGTGATAAAACCTTGGCTATTGAGCAAGAAAGCGACCATTTCCGCAATATCATCGACATTACCGACACGACCTGATAGATGTTGTTGATGATCAATATCTCGTAGCTCACTGGTATCAGTATGGATCCAACCCGGTGAGATGCAATTTACTTTAATGTCAGGAGCTAAACTGACTGACAATGCGTGTGTAAGTGAAACAATACCACCTTTACTTGCCGCGTAAGCTTCTGTATTTGCTTCAGATTGGAGATACCTTGTCGAACTCATGTTAATAATATGTCCTTTACTTTCAGTGAGTAAAGGTAGGCATTGCTGACTCATGACTAAAGGAGAGGTGAGATTCACATTTAAAATTCGATGCCATTCATCTAAAGGTAATTGATGCAAAGGGGTATTATAAGGATTAGCAATCGCTGCGTTATTTACCAAACCATCAAGTCTGCCAAATTGGGTAGTGACCCAATCCAATGTTTTTTGAATATCCGATATCTGTGTTACGTCCGCCAAACGAAAGCGGATACGAGGTTCTTCGTTAACGAGATCAAATCCAGCTTGCTCATTAATATCTAACGCAACAACAGTGATGTTTTTTTGCGTCAAATATTTACAAATCCCTTTGCCGATACCATTGGCACCACCTGTGACAATGACAACTTTATTTGAGCTTGAATCCACGTTCATAATCCTTAAGTTACAATTATTTGCAACATGATACGACAAGTTAAGCTAATCTAATAAGATGTAGGTAAGATTATCACTTAAATTGTGCTAATTACTGATAATATTAAGCATGGATGTGATATTAAATTCTTGGATGAGAGCCATATTGATATGGATATAACCACTAGTTACTCAATAAAGACTTCATCTTTTGATGCGATAAATGAAGCAATTGCAAAATTGAATATGAAGATTGCAATGCCTTCATTGTTACTTATTTATTACTCCGAAAAATATGATATTGATGTTCTGCAATCTGAGCTTGAACAAGCATATCCCAATACACCCATTTTAGGTTGTACCACCTGCCAAGGTTTGATGACCAATGAAGGATACTTTAATGGCACTGGATTAGCACTTTGGGCGATCAATGATTTTCATGGTGCTTATGGTACAGCTATCGTTTCAAATTATGATTCTCCCTATGAAATAGGTCGACAAGCGACATTAAAAGCAATTCATAATAGTGGGCGTATTGGTGAGTTGCCGTCATTGATATTGCTTCATGCAACTCCAGGTTTTGAAGAGCAAGTCATCCAAGGCATTGAAAAAGAATTAGGGAATACCGTTCCTATTATCGGTGGTTCGGCTGCTGATGATTTCATTGCCGGTAAATGGCAGATATTTAATCATGAACAACGTGTTAATGAAGGTGTTGGTATTGCTGTATTTTATCCAACATGTGAAGTCAGCCTTTCATTTCATTCTGGCTACGCCAGTACTGGTTTATCAGCCATAGCAACCAAAGTGGAAAATAGGGAAGTCATAGAACTAGATAACAAGCCAGCATCCGAAGTTTATCAAAAATGGATGGGATTACCTTTTGATGTTAATAGCAATATTATTAGCGAAAGTAGCTTAAATCCTCTCGGACGTTTTGCCGGTGAGTATTTCGATTTGCCATATTTTAAATTGGCACATCCTGCACATATTACTGAGCGCAAAGGTATAGAAATGTTTGCCGAAGTTAAGCAAGATGAACGTTTATACTTTATGGATGGGACAGACGAACGTTTGATTTCACGAGCCAGTCGGGTGGTGAAAGCTACTAATGGAACAAAGCTCCATCCTATTGGTGGTATTACAATCTTCTGTGCAGGTTGTATGCTGAAAATCCAAAATCGCATGAATGATGTTGCGACTGGTGTAAATATTGCAATGCAGAATAAGCCTTATGTATCGCCATTTACCTTTGGTGAACAAGGGCAGTTTATCAGTGGTGAGAATGCGCACGGTAATCTAATGATTTCTGCTGCAGTGTTTCATGAAGGATAGGTAGCCCATAATGATAAGTTCAGAATCAGAAAAGCTACAAGAAACCGTCATTGATTTATTACGTAGCCAAGAGCGAGAAAGTCAACTTCAAGATGAGAATGAAGCGATCTTGGAAGGCATTTCAGCAATGGCAGGGGCAAATGATAAACGCCAAGTATTCAACAGCTTATTAGAAGTTCTCCGGAAGTTTATCGGATTTGATCAGGCTCTAGTTTTAACTCGTGAAGATGATCAATCAATGCTGGACGTATTAGTCAGTACAGATAATAGATTTGGTACGAGTTCATGGCTAATGGAAACGACATTTAAGCGTGCCATTAATGGTGAATGTATTGCATTGTATTCACCGAAAGATGTTATTGAATTTCGCAGTCAATCCAAAGAAGCACTTAATGATTATCAATCCGCATTGCTAACAGGGGTGAAAGTAAGTTCAAGCGATGCAGTCATGATCTTAATGAGTCACGATAAGAGTCAATTTACACCACGGTGTCGTCGAGTGCTTAATCGCTTTAGGCCATTATTGGCTCGTGCAATTATCGATATTGATTACCGTGAACGTTTGCAGTCATTAGTTGCAGCAAGAACACAGCAACTTACATTCAGCCAACAACGATTCAAAGATTTTGCGAAAACAGCAGGTGATTGGTTTTGGGAAATCGATATCAATTATAATTTCACTTATATCTCTGAACCGCATATCGCAAATTATCAAATCACTTGTGATAACTTCCTCGACTTTTTTAAAGATTATCCGCAATTCCAAAATCGCCTTAAGCATAAATTAGCAAAACAAATTGTTTTTGAAGATTTAGAGTGGAATGTCATTAATAGCGATACTGAACAATGGTTTAGTTTCAGTGGCACACCATATTTTGATAAGTACGGCAAACTACAAGGCTATCGCGGTACGGCTAAAAATATAACGAGTCGTAAGAAAAGACTTTTCGATCTACAAGAAGCTCGAAAGCAAGCGGAGAGTGCTAATAAAGCAAAATCTCAGTTCATTGCGATGATGAGTCATGAAATTCGTACACCTCTTAATGCAGTTCTTGGTTTAATGGAGTCATTATCGTTGTCGGGCTTAAACAGCAAACAGCGCTTGTGGCTATCTCAGATGGATCAATCTGCACATTTACTGCTGACAATTATTAACGATATTTTGGATTTATCCCGGATAGAGTCTGGCAGCTTTAGGCTTTTTAACAGCGACATTAATATTGTTGAAAGCATTAAATTAGTTTCAGATCAGTTATCACCACAGGCAACCAAGAAAAATGTTCAGCTCCAATGCGAAATAGATGACTCAATACCCAAACAAATCTATGGCGATAAAAATCGTATTGCACAGGTATTGTTTAATTTAATCGGCAATGCAGTGAAGTTTACCAGTGTGGGTTCGGTACGTGTTGTTGCGCGAAAAGTTGACGAAACTATTGAGATAGCAGTAATAGATACAGGTATTGGTATTGCAAAAGACGCTCAAGTAAACATCTTTAATCCATTTCATCAAGCGGATGGCAGTATCACACGACGTTATGGTGGTACAGGATTAGGTCTGGCCATTAGCCAATACTTAATTAAAAAAATGAACGGTACGATCTCACTCGAAAGTGAGCTTGGAACAGGTAGCTGCTTTAAAATCGCAATTCCCATTGTTTATCCGTCAGTGACGAGTTGTAAGAGTGATACGCAATCTACACATAAATCGAATTGCTCTTTAAATATCTTACTAGCTGAAGACAGTAACACTAACCAATTGGTAGCTAAGCTGATGCTTGAGCGTCGAGGACATAAAGTTGCGATAACTAATAACGGTAAAGAGGCTATAAATGTACTGTTACAGGGTCACAAAAAATTCGATTTAGTGCTTATGGACATCTCAATGCCAGTTTTGGATGGATTAGAAGCAACAAAACAGCTTAGAAGACGAGAAATTACCATTCCAATTGTCGCTTTAACGGCAAATGCCATGCAAAGTGACCAAAAAATCTATCATGAAATCGGCATGGATGGCTTTTTAGCAAAACCAATCTGCTCAAACGAACTTGATGAGTTACTTGAAAAATATCAAGTACTCAAAGAACAACAGCTATCTGTGTCTGAGATCCAGTGATTCGACTGATCGAATCACTGGTAATTAACAGCAAGTTTTAAGTACAAGGCAAACTGACCATTTGCAGCAGTATTTAAAATGGATGTTAATTACCTATTTTATGGTAAATAACCAATACTGTTAAATAGCTTAATTATAGAAGCGGCAGAGTAGCGGTGGATGATAAACATCGGACTATCATCTAATGAGATATTGATAACCAGATACCTTATTTAACATAATATATATAATGCGCACTTGAGTATAATATTGAAATGTTGGTGATTTGGCTTGGTAGATTTATTGGTTACTGAGTTTTAAGTGCTTCAAGCAGTTCGTCCATGCCATCATCAAATTCAGGCGCACCTCGGTAACTAGTAATTCCATGATGCTCGTGTGCAAACTTCATTGTTGCATCAGCTGACTCGAATGGCCCATAAATTTCAAACTGATGTCCTTCGATAACTTTTGATAAAAACCACATGCCGATTTTGAATGTATCGTTGGTGCTACGTTGTACATCTTCAACGTTCTCAGCGGTGATATTTGAAACCATCGCTTGGACTTGGTTTTGATTATCGTAAGAAAAATATTGGCACACTTTCGTTGTCATTGTTCGTTCTCCAGAATTGATTTGTAACTTTCAAGCGCCTTAAAGATTAGCTCATAATTTTCAATGATCTCTTGGTCAGCATCTATCAATGAATCACTAATATCCAAGTTAAACTTTTCTAATTGGTCACTATCATTCTACTTTTTCTAATCCAACGATTTTTAATGCATAACGTTTAAGATCGAAAGCCCCAATACCTGCCGCTTCTAAACTTGTTTTCTTCTAAATGCTGAATTGGTTGACCCTCTATGCTTGGTATTCATAGCTTTTGATCATCCCATTTTCCTTTATAAAAACACCAACACACTCATATGATTTATGCTTAAATAAAATTGTTACATCGTCACAAACTCTGAATTTTATAAATTAGCGCTCTTATTGGCGGCTACTTAATAGCCAAAAGCGTTAATGAATAGCTAGTTAATAGACACAAAATTATATGTTTATAGAAATTAATG
>NZ_SSMG01000436.1 GCF_009873615.1 Photobacterium lucens | reverse complement strand
GAATTAGAAATCCCTGAAGAAAACCCAGATTTATCCAAGGTTCAATATAGCCCTTTTTCCCCAATTTTTACTGATATTTCAGAAAGTATAAAAGATCACAAAAACTTATTTGAGATAAAAACAGAAGAATGGAGTTATGAACAAGAGTATAGAATTATTTGCAAAGGTGAATTTTATGAGCTTCCAAATCCTATTAAAAAGATCTATTTAGGGCACAAAATATCAAGTGAAAGAGCGAAAATATTACGTTCAATTTTACCTTCAAGTGTCGAAGTTGTTCAAATGAAGTTAGATAGTTATCAAGGTAAAGTAGTTCCAGAAACCTAACAAGTACATCAAAAATAGACGTCTAACAGTCGCAGACACTTATTTTAGCTAACTACTAAATATGCAGGCATTATCCTTACATTTCTTAATACCTACTGGCCTAAATAGAGCAAAGTGTCTAACACACCTTTTTTCCAGACCCATGCCATAGAGTCTCGCTAACAATTAAAATTTAAAACGTTAAAAATTAGCTAAATCTATATACTTCAAACGCAAAAAGGCTGCTGAGAATTAACTCAGCAGCCTTCTTTAATATGGCGGAGCTGCTCTGGATATTAGAGGATTTGAACCCTTCTAATATCAGTATCAGATTAATTAAAAAAATATTAAAACTTACAGATGCAAAAAAGCCGCTAAGGGTTAACTTAGCGGCTTTCTTTAATATGGCGGAGAGATAGGGATTTGAACCCTAGATACGCTA
>NZ_SSMG01000435.1 GCF_009873615.1 Photobacterium lucens | reverse complement strand
AATTAAAACAATAGGTTGTCTATTTAATTGGAGTGGGGGAAAGGCTTGTATAAATATAATCGGTTTAAATATGAGCAATATTAGCATTAGCTGTACTAATTTGTTTTTAGCGCATTATTATAATATTCTATGCAACCGAAGAGAGCTCTCTCTTAATATTCTATACACCACAAAGTGTATTTCTCCGTTATTTAATAAAAAACTATGTTTTTATAGGTTATCATCAACAGGCTCGGATATGGACGTTAAACAAAGCTGGGGTTTTATTTCAATTTCAATTGGTATTGTTTCATTGGTATGGGCAAGCATTTCATTAAGTGGCATGGTTGGACAAGAGCATGTACTGCTTGAAATGGGGTCTTATATTCATGCGAGTAGCACTGATTTCTCAAATACTAATTATGCTGAAAAAGTGATGGCTGCCGAGCGACATAAGAATTTTGTGGTATTGCTAAGTGGTTTAGTGATGGCGCTGTTAGGCTCTATCATGATCAAAGGGCGCTTTAATAAATTTTAAGTTTTTCTTTTGCTTAGATCATAATAGGAATAAAAAATCCGCAACAAAATAGATATGTTGCGGATGGTCTTTGTTTTATTGTGCTGCTGGAGTGGCGATATCCTTAGCTACGTAAGCTTTGGTTCCCCAAAGTGGCACAGTAGATAAGCTATGTTTATAACTACCTGATGTTTCTTTTGTTGAGTATGACAAATACATCAATGTTTCAGATTCAGGATCGTAAATACGACGGATCTTCATTGTTTTAAAGAAGATACTTTTCGATTTCTTAAATACTACTTCACCGGATTTAGATTTATCAATTCTTGCGATCATCTCAGGGGTAATTTCACCTGTTTGACGGCATGAGATAGATGAATCGGAAGGATCTGCAAGACTTAAATCGGCCTCAATACTAGCAATATGGCAAGTCACCCCCGGTACTAACGGGTCCACTAAAGTATTTAATTTAATATCTTTGGTGGTGAAAACTCCAAGAGATACATCACCAACTTCATTATCTGAGCAACCGCTGACTAACGCTGTTGATGCGATCAGTCCTGCTAATAGCATGGCTTTTTTCATTATTTACTCCTGGCTGTCTTCGTCGTAAATGATTGATGTTTTAAACGACAGATTGAATACTTATGTTTATACGTTAAAAATGCATCATTTTCATTAAAGTGTTTGATATTTAGGCAAGATTTGAAGCTGGTTGGATAAAATAGATAAAAAAAACCGAGATACGGCTTGAGTAACTCGGAAAAGTGGCGCTACAAGGCTCCAAACTATGAACAAATTATAA
>NZ_SSMG01000434.1 GCF_009873615.1 Photobacterium lucens | reverse complement strand
GCTATAAAGTCTTCACATTCTATTTTTATTCCATTCTTATATTTAATTATTTCATGAACGGAATATTCCTGATGCTCTATATATTCATCAGTAATTAAACAACTGGACATTTATTATTTCACACAAAGATTTGACGATATTATATTCGCGCCTATAATAGCCAACCTCTTATGTAATACAATTCTTTTTTATAATAATTAGGTGAGTTGACTTTGAATATTAGTAGACGTCAATTATTTAAATTGTGCGCGGGAGCTGTCGCAACGACAACTATTGCCTCCCTTGCCACAATACCGCAAAAAGCTTGGGCGCAGGCACGAGAATTTAAATTAACCGCAGCAAAAGAAACCCGTAATACGTGTTCTTACTGCTCGGTAGGTTGCGGAACATTACTTTATAGCACTGGCGCAGCAAACGGTAATATCAAACAAAAGGTATTCCACGTTGAAGGTGATCCCGATCATCCAGTAAGCCGTGGTGCATTATGTCCAAAAGGTGCCGGCCTAGCTGGTTTTGTTAACAGCGAACAACGTTTGAAATTCCCCGAATATCGCGCACCTGGCTCAGACAAATGGCAACGTATTTCATGGGATGAAGCATTCACCCGTATTGCCAAATTAATGAAGCAAGACCGTGATGAAAACCTTGTTAAAACAAACGAACAAGGCACCACAGTTAACCGCTGGCTAACCACAGGTATGCTATGTGCTTCGGCAGAGAGCAACGAAAATGGTTGGTTAACACAAAAATTTGCCCGTGGTTTGGGCATGGTTCCAGTTGACACTCAAGCGCGTATTTGACACGGCCCAACGGTAGCAAGTCTTGCTCCAACATTTGGCCGCGGCGCGATGACCAACAACTGGGTTGACATTAAAAATGCCAACGTAATCCTTGTAATGGGCGGTAACGCAGCAGAAGCACACCCTGTTGGCTTCCGCTGGGCAATTGAAGCTCAAAAAACCAATAACGCTGAAATCATTGTGGTTGATCCACGTTTCACGCGTACAGCAGCAGTGGCTGATCACTACGCACCGATCCGTTCAGGTGCTGATATTGCTTTCCTATTAGGTGCGATTCGTTACCTGATCGCAAGCAGTCAAGTGAATCACGAATATGTGAAAGCCTACACTAACGCTAGCTTTATCGTACGTGATGATTACGAGTTCCACGATGGTCTGTTCTCTGGCTATGACGCTGAGAAACGTAAGTACGATCGTAGTAGCTGGTTCTACAAGCTAGACGATAACGGCTATGCAATGAAGGATGAATCCCTACAACATCCTCGTTGTGTATGGAACTTACTGAAAGAGCACGTATCTCGCTACACACCAGATGTAGTTTCAAACATTACAGGTACCCCTGTTGATATGTTTGAACACGTGTGTAAAGCACTCGGTAGCACAGCTGCCGATAACCGTACTGCAACGATCTTGTACGCAACAGGTTGGACTCAGCACTCAAAAGGCGCTGAAAATATCCGTTGTATGGCAATGATCCAGTTGCTACTCGGTAACATGGGTATGGCTGGCGGCGGTGTTAACGCCCTACGTGGTCACTCTAATATTCAAGGTATTACAGACCTTGGTTTGCTAGCACAAAGTTTGCCGGGTTACTTGAAGCTGCCATCTGATAAAGATGTGGATCTTGCCACTCACCTTAAGCACCACACACCAGTGGCACTTGAAGCAGATCAAACGAACTACTGGCAACACTACCCGTCTTTCTTCGTTTCATTACTGAAGTCGTTCTACGGTAAAAACGCCACCGCAGAAAACAACTTTGGTTACGACATGATGCCGAAGTGGGATCAGGGTTACGACATGCTTCGCGTCTTCGACATGATGAAGAAAGGCGAAATGAACGGTTACATCTGTCAAGGTTTCAACCCTGTTGGCTCGATGTCTAACAAGCAGAAATCTTTAGATGCGCTATCTAAGTTGAAATACTTGGTTGTGATCGATCCACTAGCGACAGAAACCTCGACTTTCTGGCAGAACAAGCCAAACGTAAACGAAGTGGATACCAAGAATATCCAAACTGAAGTGTTCCGTTTACCTTGTGCATGTTTCGCTGAAGAAGATGGCACCATCGTAAGTTCAGCGCGCTGGTTACAGTGGCACTGGAAAGCGGCAGATATGCCGGGAGAAGCGAAAGGTGATGCTGAGATCTTAGCGGGTATCTTCTTGAAGATGCGTGAAATGTACCAGAAAAATGGCGGTACATACCCAGATCCTATCCTATCGCTAGATTGGAGCTATGCGATCCCAGATGCGCCAAATACCAAAGAATTAGCACAAGAGCTTAACGGTAAAGATGCTAACGGCAATCAGCTATCTAGCTTTGCTCAGCTAAAAGCAGATGGCTCTACCACTGCAGGTTGTTGGCTATACACAGGTAGTTGGACTCAAGCGGGTAACCAAACGGCACGTCGTGATAACAGCGATCCATCCGGTTTAGGTTTAGCACCAAACTGGGCATGGTCTTGGCCTGCTAACCGTCGTGTGCTGTACAACCGTGCATCAACACGTCCTGACGGTAGCCCTTGGGATAAATCACGCACGCTAGTTGAATGGAATGGTAGCAAGTGGGTTGGCCCTGATGTGCCTGACTTTAATGCGAAATTGCCACCATCAAGCAATGCAGGTCCATTTATCATGCAACCAGAAGGCGTAGGTCGTCTATTTGCGTTAGATAAAATGGCAGAAGGTCCGTTCCCTGAACACTACGAACCGTTTGAAACACCGATTGGTACCAACCCATTACATAAGAATGTGGTATCCAACCCAGCGGCACGTATTTTCAAAGACGATCTTGAGCAGCTTGGTCAAAAAGAGCAGTTCCCATTTGTCGGTACCACTTACCGTTTAACGGAGCACTTCCATACATGGACCAGCCACTCGCACTTCAACGCTGTACTACAGCCAGAGCAGTTTGTTGAGATCGGCGAAGGTCTAGCGAAAGAGCGTGGCATTAATAATGCTGACATGGTGCGTGTGACGTCTAAGCGTGGCTTCATTGAAGCAAAAGCCTATGTGTCTAAACGTATTCGCCCACTACAGGTTAACGGTCAAGCCGTACATACCGTTGGTATCCCAATTCACTGGGGTTACGAAGGTGATACGAAACCTGGTTATCTTGCTAATACGCTAACCCCAGATGTGGGTGATGCGAACTCGCAAACACCAGAGTACAAGGCATTCTTGGTTAACGTGGAAAAGGTGAAGTAAGCCATGGGTATGGAATCACAGAATATTATTCGTAGTTCTGCGACATCATCGCTAACGCCTTCACCTGATGCGCGTAAACGCCAAATTCAGGTCACAAAGCTTATCGATGTAACGTGCTGTACTGGCTGTAAAGGCTGTATGGATGCGTGTAGCGAATGGAACAACTTGCGCGGCAAAGTAGGTACTTTTGAAGGCACTTACCAAAATCCGCCAAATACAACCGCTGAAACTTGGACCACTATCCACTTCAAAGAAATTGAAGAAGATAACAAGTTCAAATGGTTATTCAGCAAACACAGCTGTATGCACTGTTCTGATCCTGGCTGTTTAAAAGCCTGTCCAGAGCCTGATGCTATCGTGCAATACGAAAACGGTGTTGTCGATTTCAACTCTGAAAAGTGTGTCGGTTGTGGCTACTGTATTGCGGGTTGTCCGTTTGATATTCCACGCATGAACCCAGTAGATAACCGTGTTTACAAGTGTACTTTGTGTCTTGATCGCCTACAGGCAGGTCAAGTGCCTTCATGTGCAAAAACCTGTCCTACAGGTGCACTACGTTTTGGTGAGCGAGAAGAAATCCTTGAATACGCTAACCAACGTGTCGCAGCACTAAAAGCCAAAGGTCACAAAAATGCTGGTGTGTATAACCCAGCAGGTGTCGGCGGTACTCACGTGATTTATGTGTTGCACGATATCACCGATCCTGAGCGATACGATCTACCGAAAGATCCCAAGATCAGTGAAACCGTGAAGCTATGGAAAGACGATGTGAAGCCGCTAGCTGCCGCAGGTCTATTCGGCACATTAGCACTTGCTGCTGTGCACCGTGTCACTGTCGGTCGTAGCCGTGTCGCTGAAGAAGAAGGAGATGAATAATGAGTTTGAATAAAACGATTTTACGTCATAAGCCTTTAGATCGCGTGGTGCACTGGACTGTCGCACTATCAGGTATCTGGACGTTATTGTCTGGCTTATCTTTTATGTTCGCACCATTGCATTTCCTTAGCTATGTCTACGGCTCGCCGCAACTTGCTCGTATCTTGCACCCATTCGGCGCAATTGTGATGACAATCGGCTTAGCTTTCTTAGTTGTTCGTTACTGGAGCCATAACCACTTTGAAAAAGGTGATCTCCAGTGGATGCTGAAAGTAAAAGACGTGTTGACTGAGAACGAAGAAAACGTACCAGAAGCAGGGCAATACAACGCAGGTCAGAAGATGATCCTACGTCAGTTCATTGCTTGTGCGGTGTTATTACTCGTGACGGGTCTGATTGCGTGGCGTGCTTACTTTGCAGGTTACTTCAGCATCGACATTGTGCGTATTGCACTGATTGTTCACTCAATCACAGCGGTTGTATTTGCCCTTAGCCTGATCATCCATGTTTACATGGCGTACTGGGTAAAAGGCTCAATCGACGGCATGTTAGAAGGTAAGGTGTCTCCTGCTTGGGCGAAGAAACACCACCCTCGTTGGTTCCGCGCTATTACTAGCGGTAAAAACCAACACTAACAGCACTGTAAAAAGCGATAAGCCAATGTTTATCGCTTTTCATTCCTATACCAACCAAGGGCAACTTTGGTTGGTATTCTTGTACTTGGAAAACAGCATGAGCGTAAAAATTCTCGATAAAAACACGATAGTTAAACAAAACAGCGATGGTTTTACCCCACTCATCATCGGTGATCCTGCAACCATTTTTTCAGCACGAGCCGCACGTTTGCGTGAACTTGCTAAAGACTCTTTTATGGCAGATTACCTCCTTGTTGCGGGTCAAATTGTGCAACTTCAAGCGCAACTAGCAGAAGACTTCGCAGCACCAGTAGCGCAATTTGTTCAAACTAACGAGCTTGTTTGGCCGCTAACCCTAAACAGTGACTGGTTCCCGCTATTAGAACAAATGCTGGCGCAGTTAAGCACCTCACTACGTCTTGTTGCCTCTGATGATATTGTGAAAATTATCGATGCGATTAATGAGCTTGATAGCAACACTCTACACCATTACTTCACCGCCCTTCAGCACAACCAATCAGAGCGAGTACCAGCTGATCTTGCGATCATCCTTTTCTCCTGCATCAATATTTTCACTAGCCTGATCGTAAAAACCACGGCACTTGAATGGCAACCAGAGCCAAACGTGAAACAACACACTTGCCCATTATGTGGTGGCGCACCAGCAGCCAGCATGATCAAAGGCAGCGGCCATCGTTACTTACATTGCAGCCAGTGTGAAGCCGAGTGGCATCGTCTACGTGCAGAATGTACCCAATGTGCTGACGGTGAGAATATTCAGCTACAAAGTGAAACCCTAGAAGATGCGGTACGTGCCGAAACATGTGGTCACTGTAATAGCTATCTGAAGATTTTATTTTTAGAAAAACAACCAAACCTTGATCCTATCGCAGACGACCTTGCGACATTAGTGCTAGATCAGAAGTTAAGCCAGAGCGAATTATACCGTAATGGATTTAACCCATTCCTTTTACCACTAATGCAGTAATACCGAGTTTGATATGACAGCCCAAGCACTCTACGCCCATTTACCTAGTGTTGATCTGATTTTAAATCATCAATCACAACAAGCCTTGATCAACCAATACGGCAAAGAGCATATCACCGCCCTTGTTCGTCAATTACTCGACCAAGCCCGTGATAGCATCAAACAGCAACAACAATTGCCACTATGGTTAAGCCTAAATGAGTGTGACGGGCTGGCGCTGACACAACAAAAACAGCAGCGTATTGCCTTGTTCTCAGAGCAACTAGCGCAAGTCGCACAACCGCTTGGATCTAAAGGACAACGCCGTGTTTTTAACTTAACCGGCACTATCCTACACACCAATTTAGGTCGTGCTTTGCAAGCAGAAGCGGCGATCAAAGCGGTAACGGATGTCATGCGTTTTCCATCAACCTTGGAATATTCACTGCAACAAGGTAAACGTGGTCACCGAGATCACGCCATTAGTGAACAACTCCAACAGTTGATTGGCTGTGAAGATGCCTGCTTAGTCAATAACAATGCCGCTGCCGTACTACTGATGTTGGCAAGTTTAGCCAACGGTAAAGAAGTGATTGTTTCGCGTGGTGAGTTAGTTGAAATTGGTGGCTCGTTCCGTATTCCTGATGTGATGCGCCAAGCGGGATGCCAGTTAGTCGAAGTCGGCGCAACCAACCGTACTCACTTAAAAGACTACCAACAAGCGATCAATGAAAACACCGCATTGCTGATGAAAGTACACACCAGCAATTACATGATCCAAGGCTTTACCAGCGCAGTATCTGAAGCGGAGTTATGTGCATTAGGACGTTCCATGCAGGTGCCTGTGATCAGCGATTTAGGTAGCGGCTCATTAATCGATTTAGCCCAATACGGACTGCCAAGCGAGCCGATGCCACAAAAGATGCTGCAAGATGGTATTGATTTGGTGAGCTTCTCTGGCGACAAACTATTAGGCGGGCCACAAGCAGGGATCATTGCTGGTAAATCTGAACTCATTGAGCAGCTGCAACATCACCCACTAAAACGTGCCCTTCGCTGTGACAAAATGACCTTAGCTGCGCTTGAAGCGACACTGAATTTATATCGTCATCCTGAGCGCTTACCTTGCGATCTACCCACACTTTCCATGCTTACTCGCAGCCTTGATGCCCTTACCGATTTAGGTCAGCGCCTGATACCTCACTGTCAGCAACTGGTTGGTCAGCATTTCACTGTCTCTGTAATGCCTTCAATGGGGCAAATTGGCAGTGGTGCATTACCAACGGAACAACTTGAATCTGTCGCATTGTGTTTCAGCGTTAACAATAATCAAACATCTCACACGCTTAATGATCTTGCGGATCTTTTAGCAAGCGGCGAGATCCCAATTATCGGCCGTATCCACCATAACAAACTGTGGTTATGTCTGCGTGGGATCAGCCATGAACAAGACTTTATTGCTCAGCTTGCACAGCTTTCACTTACCCATAACGAATAACCAATAACGCCACTTATGATAATCGCCACAGCTGGCCATGTTGATCATGGTAAAACCCATTTACTGCAAGCCTTAACCGGCACCAATGCCGATCGTTTACCTGAAGAGCAACAACGTGGGCTTACCATTGATTTAGGCTATGCGTTTATGCCGTATTTATCGGCTACAACACAACAACAAGAAACCCTTGGTTTTATTGATGTTCCAGGCCATGAGAAGTTTCTTTCCAACATGCTAGCAGGTGTCGGTACAGCCCATCATGCAATGTTAATCGTGGCTGGTGATGAAGGCATGATGGCGCAAAGCTATGAGCATTTAACGATCCTACGTTTACTGGCGATGGATAGCTTAACCGTAGTGATCACCAAATCCGATCTCACTACAGTAGAGCAGCAACAACAGCTAGAAGCACAGCTCACTCAACTTTTATTCCAGCAAGGCTTTACCGAGCCGCAGATCTTTCATTGCTCAGCCATAACAGGCGATGGCATTGAGACCCTAAAACAGCACTTAATTACGCTTTGTGAAAATGACAAGCAGCAACAGGCACAGCAAAATTTCCGTCTTGCTATCGATCGTACTTTTCATGTTAAAGGCGCAGGTTTAGTTGTTACAGGTACCGCATTAAGTGGCAAGATTGCTGTTGGTGATAATTTACAATTTGTCAGTCACCATAAATTAAAACAAGGCCTAGCACAGACCAAAACCGTGCGCATAAAAGGCTTACACGCCCAAGGAAAAACAGCACAAACAGCGACAGCAAACCAGCGTGTGGCAATGAATATTGTCGGTGATATTGATAAGCAGGATCTTAACCGTGGCGATTGGTTGCTCGAAATCGCCCCCAATACCGTGATCAATCGTGTGACTGTTGCACTCACAGCCAATACCGATATTAAACACTGGCAAACGGTACAGGTTTTCCATGCAGCAACTCATACTACTGGTCGTATTGCGCTCCTTGAAACAGATGAAGTCAAAGCTGGTAATTCCGCACTGGCTGAAATTACTTTCGATAGCCCATTGTGTTTAGCCGAGCAAGATCGCTTATTGCTGCGTGATCCGGCCTTAAAAACAAATCTTGGTAGTGGTGTGGTGATTGATTTGCTACCGCCTAATCGTGGTAAGCGAAAACCAGAACGTTTAGCTTATTTAACCCAGCGCGCGACACTTACTGCGACTAAAGACATCATCGCCTTTAAACTAGCCAATAAACCGCAATCTATCAGCGAATTAGCGTGGCAACATCAATGCTCCAATATCGAGCAAATAGCTTGTCAGCAAGTTGATAATGAGATCAGCCAATACGGTGATTTCCTTTGTACTTCTACCTATCAAGCACAACTACAGCAGCTAATCATTGAAAAGCTCGCCCAATACCACCAGCAAGAAAACGATCATATAGGTTTGGGTAAAGATCGCTTATATCGCATGGCAGCACTCAATCAACCAACGGCTATTTTCAATGCCCTTTTAACGCAGTTATTAACACAGCAACGTATTATCAATACCCGTGGTTGGTTACACCTTGCTAGCCACCAACTTCAACTTACTGAACAAGAGCAACACCACTGGCTCCACATGGCGCAGATAATGCAGACCAGCCAAGAGCCTTGGTGGGTTCGCGATCTTGCTAATGCATGTGATATTGATGAAGACGAGCTACGTACCCTTAGCTATAAATTGGCACAACTGGGTTATATCTCTGCCATCGTGAAAGATCGTTATGTTACGCATGAGTATTTAATTCACATCGCCAATGCAGTACGAAAACATATCGAGCAGAACCAAAAACTAGAAACGGCAGATTTTAGAAACCTAAGCCAATTAGGACGCAAAGTAGCGGTGCAAATATTGGAATACTTAGACAAGATTGGATTTACAAAAAGAAAGTTTAATTACCGCGAATTGCGAGATGAAGATTTACTGAAAGGATAAACAAACGAAGTGGCGGAAGAACATAGGAGTCGAACCTACCCAGGACTGCTGGCAGCCCTACCCGGATTTGAAATCCGGACGCATCACCGGATACGCCGTTCTTCCTCATTTGTGTGATGTATTTTATGCGTTAAAGGTATGGTTATCAACTGCTATCGCTTAAATTCAGGGATAGCAGTTGTTTTTTAAGATCAACTGATTAAATATCAAACTACTTCATTTGCTGATCTAAATTCAAAATCGTTAATGCGTTACTCACGCTCGTTGCCAGCACATCAACCACCCCCGAACGCAATGCGCCTAACAAGGCCAGCGCCTTACTATTTTCAGCAGCAACTACGACCACCGTTGGAATGTGGCGCAACTCTTCCATGGTTAAACCAATGACACGATCGCTCATCATGGTGTCGGCTTGTTTACCGTGACTATCAAAAAAGTCATAACCGGCAATATCACCCACCACGCCTTTACGAATACGGGCTTCAACAATCTCTTGTGGTGTAAACCAACCTAACTTCACCATATGGCTGTTTTCATTCATATCACCGACACCAACTAGCGCCACATCAGCACGACGTGCACGATCTAACGTCTCTTTAACTGTGCCGTTTTTCATGAAGGCTTCTTTTACCACAATGTCTTCAACGTACGCTGGGGCATACAAGGTTTCACTGATGCCATCGTATTTTTTCGCTAACTGACGACAAATATGATCGGCATTAATCGCATTACCTGAACGGTGAGTACCACCAATACCACACACAAAACGACATTTACGGTGCGGCACAACTCCCACATGGCTAGCAATCGAGGCAATATTACGCCCCTGACCGACCGATACCACCATATCATCGGTAAGGGTTGCGGTAAGATAACTAGACACTAAGCTTGCCACTTGCTGGCGTTGGGTTTCATCATCAGGCTGATCAAGTGCTACTAATGCACGTTTTAGATTAAAACGCTCAATCAGTTGTTGCTCTAACTTTTCACTAAATACAGGGTGGTATTTGACGGTGATTTCCACCACTCCCTCTTCACGAGCACGGCGCAGTAAACGTCCCACTTTAGCGCGGGACATGCCAAAGCGCTGAGAGATCTCTTCTTGAGTCGCACCATCCTGATAATAAGCAATGGCGATCTCGGTCAGTAAATCGCTATCTACATGATTACTGTCAGTGCTGTTTGTGCTCATTTCCAATCCTTTATTCTATCGCGATACGGTTAACCAATTGATTTTAACACTTTTCAATCAATAAGCAGATGATTAATTATTTTTAATAACAGAGTACGTTAAA
>NZ_SSMG01000433.1 GCF_009873615.1 Photobacterium lucens | reverse complement strand
ATAAAAAATTTAAAACTGATATTCTGTTATCACTGATTAATAATTAAACATTCTTTATCTGCGACTATTTGTTTTATTCAATTAACTTAAATAGACTACACTCGCTATTCAATTGTTTGAGACTTTAATATGAGTAATAAAAACCCAATTTCATCAACTGATTTACTAATGATTGCAAACCAAATCATTCAAGATCAAGAGTCTTATATTGATGGTATGCGCGCAACATCTGTAGAAGAGCGTGATGGCGTTTTAATCTTTAAGGGTGAATACTTTCTTGATGACGAAGGACTGCCAACAGCCAACACAACAGCAGTCTTTAATATGTTCAAATTGCTAGCGCATAAGCTTTCTCCTGAGTTCACTTTAGCTGACTAATTGAGCTCAACATAAAAAAACCCGCACGCTGCGGGTTTTCATTTATCATTCAAAGCATATTACATGAATGGGCGTTGACCACGTGCAACCCACTTCATCAGTAGATTATCTGCCGCATCACCTGACGCACCAGCAAGTTTTTCTGCAAGCTTCTTACGACGAACATACTTCACTTTCAGCACTTCACGATCTTTACATGCTTCAGTGATTAAGTCGTCACTGGTTGAAATTTGATCCACTAATCCAAGCTCTAGTGCTTGTTGACCAAACCAGTGCTCACCTGTCGCTACTTTTTCAAGATCTAACTCTGGACGATGAACTGCAATAAAGTTCTTAAATAAGCCGTGTGTTTCTTCAATTTCTGTTTGGAATTTCTCACGTGCTTTATCGGTGTTTTCGCCAAACATAGTTAATGTGCGCTTAAACTCACCAGCTGTGATTTGCTCGTAATCGATATCGTTCTTTTTCAGTAACTTATTAAAGTTAGGAAGCTGAGCAATAACGCCAATTGAGCCCACAATCGCAAATGGTGCAGAAACAATCTTATCAGCCACACACGCCATCATATAACCGCCACTTGCAGCGACTTTATCAACAGAAACAGTTAGCTTAATACCCGCAGCTTTTAAGCGATCAAGCTGAGAAGATGCTAGGCCGTAACCGTGAACCATACCGCCGCCTGTTTCGAGACGAAGTAACACTTCATCACCTTCAATAGCAACAGCAAGAATTGCAGTAATTTCTTCACGTAATGAAGAGACTTCGCGCGCATCTAAACTACCGTGGAAATCAACCACAAATAAACGAGGTTCACGTGAAGTATCTAAGCTGCCATTTTTAGCCGCTTGCTTCACTTCTTGTTGACGAGCTTTATCTTTTTCTTTCTCTGATTTTTTCTCTGCTTTATCGCGTGCTTTCAGCAGGGCTTTATCAAACAGGTGCGACTCTAACTGATTCACAGTATCTTTGTACTGCTCCGTTAAGTCAGTCACTTCTAGTTCACCTTTTTGTGAACCATGACGACCATTTAGGGCTTTTACTAGTACCAAAACACCAACAATGGCAACCACAACAGTCGCGATTTTGGCGAAAAATAGTCCATAATCAAATAAAAATTCCAATATCCAATCCTCTTTGTTGGCAATACAAAAGCGCCATAACGTATTGTAACTGTGATATCACTTTCATCGCTATCTTCTCTTTCAGAAAAAGAAAATGAATCCGACCATAGATCACGACTTAAGATGAAAGGAAATTCTCTCAGCAAGTAAATTCTGATATGTTTCGTTAGTAGTAATCTATATTTTTACCAAGCTCAATACTTGGTGCGGTTTTAGACTAAATTTCAACCGAATAACAATAAAAACAACATAAGAAGGAAGCTAATGTGGAATACCAGATCGCTGCAGACTCTCTCAAAGATCGCGTTATTTTAGTTACTGGTGCAGGTGACGGCATTGGACGCGAAGCCGCTATTCAATACGCAGCTCATGGTGCAACTGTCATTTTATTGGGAAGAACAGTCGCAAAATTAGAAGCTGTTTATGATGAAATTGAAGCTCTCGGTTATATCCAGCCAGCTATCATCCCGCTAGATTTAATGGGCGCAACTAAGCAACATTATCTGGATATGGTCGATACTATCGAACAGCAATTTGGACGTTTAGATGGCGTGCTACATAATGCAGGTCTCCTTGGCGTTTTAAGCCCATTAGAGCAAATTGAAGAATCAACATTTGATGATGTGATGCAAGTAAACGTAAAAGCGCAGTTCTTGCTAACACAAGCGATCATTCCATTGATTAAGAAAGCCCCTGATGGTCGCATTATATTTACCTCATCTACGGTTGGTCACAGTGGTCGTGCATTCTGGGGCAGTTACTCGATTTCTAAATTTGCGACTGAAGGCATGATGCAGGTGTTAGCTGACGAGCTCAGCAATACCAATGTGAAAGTGAACGCCATTAATCCTGGCGGCACACGTACAGGTATGCGCGCGCAAGCGTTTCCAGCAGAAGATGTGACACAACTAAAAACACCCAAAGATATTATGCCGTTATACCTTTATTTAATGGGGTCAGAAAGCCAACACGTTTCAGGTAAATGTATTGATGCACAACCAAAGCTAAAACCAGCATTTAGCAATGAAGAAGAAGAGTAACAACTAAGCTTATTCTTTGTTATTTAAACGAAAAAGCCGACACAAACGTCGGCTTTTCTATCTCTAAATATTTTATTTTCTATTGGCTAGTTTTGAGTTGTTTTCGCCATTGCCAAGCAAATAATCCTGATAAGGTTAGCACTACAACGGCAGAGCCTAATAACACATTAGAAGTCGGTGTTTCACCAACAATCAGCCACACTAATAATGGACCAAACAACACTTCAAGCAATAAGATCAAGCTGGTTTCTGCTGCAGGTAAATAGCGAGGTCCATGAGCAATCAAATAGAAAGACAATGGGATCACAACGCCGCCCAATAAAAACATCTCTATTGCTTGGCGCATATCGAGTGCAAAAGGTTTTGCCCCCACCACTAACGAAATAATCGAGGTAAATACCCCTGCAAGGATGATGTAAACAGAACCTAGCTGCCCTTGAGTTTTACGCAACGCAACAAGGTACACCGCAATAGCAATCGCTGAGACAAGCGCCAGAGAATCGCCACGCAGCTCATCTACCGTTGGGTGATAACCAAAGACTAAACCTATCCCGCCAACAGCAATAATAATCGCCATTACTGTTGCTTTATCTAGCTTCTCTTTTAAGAAAAAGAAGCCAATAACAGCAGTAAATAATGGCGCTGTATTAGTGATCACCAAGGTACTCGCGACTTGAGTATTATCCAATGAGAGCACAAAACAGATAGTCGATGCACTAAACAGCCCTGCTGTGATCAAGGTTAACAACGATGGACGCAGTAAATGCTGAGTGATCACTTTTCTATCAGTGAACCACTGCACCATAAACAACATCACTGCAGGCAAAAATCCTCGCCAGAAGATCAATGTCCACTCACTACTGTCTATTAAACGGACGAGTAACGTATCAAAACTTAAGACAATCACACCCAACAAGGTGATTAATCGGCCCCGTTGTTGCCCTTTTAATGCCTCTAACATTGTTACACTCACATATTATGCGTTATTCGTTCGAATCCCTTCACTGTATCCCTGTAATGTCATGATGCTGACTTCTGCATCTTGGTTGGCTTAAGCCTGCACTTTGCATGTTACTTAGATATAGCATGCATCACAGCAATTAATAATACTTTTGATAAAGTACACACCTTGGTTATACCACGTCATTTTTAAGATACAAAAAAACCGACGCTTGGTCGGTTTTTTATTAATCAGTCTCGTATTAAATCTAAGATTACTTACGAGTACGTGGTTTTGCTGGCTTGTTCGCTAATGGGTTACGGCGATTAGCTGCATTGCCTGAAGGCTTACGCTTACCTGAGGACTGTGGCTTACCACTGTCATTTCGGTTGTCACGACCCTTTGCAGGTTGTGAACGACCGCTACCACGACGTTCGTTTTGCTGTGACTCAACTTCTGCGTTACGGCTAGCACCTGGGTTACGACGATCGTTGTTACGACCACGACGACCACGAGCGTTACCATTACCTGTTTCAATACGCTCTTCGTGACGACGAACAGCACGACGAATTTGGCGAATGCCTTTCTTACGCTTTTGACCTTCAACAGTCAGTGCTGTTTCAGTCTCAGGTGGTAGCTCTACTGTTGCGCGAAGTTCGTTCACTTCTTTTAGCTCTAGCTCGCTCCAACCACCACGAGGCATGTCTTTGGTTAGGTAAACATCACCGTAACGAACACGCTTTAGACGGCTTACTGTTACGCCTTGTGAATCCCATAAACGACGAACCTCACGGTTACGACCTTCAGTGATCACAACGTAGAAAGTATGGTTCATACCTTCACCACCAGCGTAAACCACATCTTCAAAACGTGCTAAACCATCTTCTAGTTCAACACCTTTAACAAGGTTCTTCACCATTTGCTCTGTCACGTCACCGAATACACGTACCATGTATTCACGCTCAACTGTACGGCTTGGGTGCATTAGACGGTTTGCAAGCTCACCATCAGTAGTAAATAACAATAGACCTGATGTGTTTGCATCAAGACGACCTACCGATACCCAGCGACCTGTATTTAAGCGAGGAAGACGATCAAATACAGTACGGCGACCTTCAGGATCGTGACGAGTACATAACTCACCTTCTGGCTTGTTGTACGCCAAAATACGGCAGATTTCTTCATCAGAAGAGATAAGCTCAATACGGTGACCATCCACACGTACGTTTGCAGTCATATCTTCAAGACGATCGCCAAGTTTTGCCACAACACCATCAACACTTACGCGGCCGTTTTGGATCATTAGTTCGATTTCACGACGTGAACCTTGGCCAGCTCGTGCCAATACCTTCTGTAATTTTTCACTCATTTTTAGACAAACCTTTGTCGCCTTCACAGGCGTCGAAATACTCATCAAAACATCTCGGACTATAATTTACTTTTATAATCAGTAAATTAGGAAGTCAAAATGATTTATGCGAATAGCAATAATTTGGATTCTGTGCGAGGTTTTAACACTCAACATAAATCAGAATATGGGGGCGCATTATGCCAAAATACGACTTCGTTAGCTATAAAAAAGATAGTTGATATCTCAGGTAATTTACCGATAAATCAACAAAATAAAATGTCCCAAAACGAAAAAAGCAAACAGCTAAAAACTAACTGTTTGCTTTTATTGAAGTTACGCTTTGAACGATAACAACAGATTATTCAAACGGTGTCACATCACCAGCACCTACACGAACAATATCAATTTCACCTTCACTGAAATCAATCACTGTTGTAGGTTGTTCACCTAAATAACCACCATGCATGATCAAATCAACGGCATGCTCTAGTTTATCGCGGATTTCATCCGGATCAGATTCCGTCGTATCGTTACCCGGCAAAATCAAAGACGTTGACATTAACGGCTCGCCCAACGCTTCAAGTAGTGCTAAAGCAATTGCATTATCAGGCACACGAATACCGATCGTTTTACGCTTAGCGTTCATTAAACGACGTGGCACTTCTTTAGTACCTTTGAAAATAAAGGTATAAGCCCCCGGTGTATTATTACGTAGTAAACGGAACGCAACATTATCAACACGGGTATACAAAGATAGCTCTGATAAATCTCGGCACAACAAGGTAAAGTTATGCTTTTCGTTTAAACGACGAATTTGGCAAATACGCTCAAGTGCCGCTTTATTTTCAAGCTGACATCCTAACGCATAACCAGAATCTGTTGGGTACACCACCACACCGCCATTTTTAATAATTTCTACCGCTTGTTTAATTAAACGGGCTTGTGGGGTTTCGGGATGCACATAAAAAAATTGACTCATTATTCCTCCTTTGAGGCAGCAGCTTCAGCTTGAAGCTCTACCTCTACTCGCTTTTTCTCCACTTCCCAGTCATGCCAAATTGCTGGCACATCTTTTGGTAGCCACAAGTTACGTCCTAATTCTGTCCACGGTGATTGATAGTGGAAATCAGAACCTTGTGAAGCAAGTAAATTATATTGTATGGCGTAATCCCCTAAGGTACGTCGTTCTTGTGGTGCTTGTTGAGGCTGGGCAACTTCCATTCCGTCACCACCCACTTCGATAAAATGTTGGATCAAACGCTTAAGCCATTTTGCCGTCATGTTGTAACGACCGGGATGAGCAATAATAGCTTTACCACCCGCTTGATGGATGATTTCAATCGCCTCGGCAATCGTACCCCAATTAGGCGGCACATAACCTGGATTGCTACGGGTTAAGAACTTCTTAAATACAGCCTGCATTGTCTTAGCATAGCCTTGATCGACAATCCAACGTGCAAAGTGTGCACGAGTCACTGATGCATCGCCAGCGAGTGCTGCTGCTCCTTCATAAGCGCCTGGCATTCTATTTTTTTCTAATCGCGCACCGATTTCTTTTGCACGAGCAAGGCGACGCTGCGCTTGTTCATCAATAAACGAAAGTAATGCAGGATTATTAGGATCTATATTAAGCCCAACTATATGAATATCAAAGTTTTGCCATACGGTAGATATCTCAATACCGTTGATTAATGTGATCGGCAAATCTTCTTGCTCAATCACGCTATGGGCTTCATGTAAGCCAGCAACTGTATCGTGATCAGTAATAGCAAGGATATCGACCCGCATATCTACGGCACGTCGAACCAATTCTTGCGGCGTTAAGCGACCGTCTGACGCTGTAGTATGGCTGTGTAAATCAAACAACATAAGTTTTATTCTTGACTTTATAATCGTAAACTAGTTTACTAGTACATAAATACCAAGTATCCAATACTTGATTGCTTTGCTGATTCGGTTAATGAACCTGATAGCAAAAATGTAACTAATGCCTAATAGGACTCTTACATGGTACAGCAAATTCACCAGCAACAATGCGTTTTCTTCAATAATTGGTGGTGGCACTCCCATTAACGGGCGGTGTGAATTGCTGTATTTAGAGCAAAAGAACAACAAGCCCGCAGCCTTCGCGGGCTTTTTTATAACTCAATACTTTAGCGGTACATCACACACATTCAGTCACCAAAGCGAATTTATACAAGGATGCCTTATGATTATTGTCTTAAAACCACAAGCAACAGAAGCTGATGCCAATATTCTCCTCACTAAAATTGCGAACCTTGGTCTTAAACCGCTTTATATGCCGGGTAGTGAACGCATCGTGCTTGGCGCATTAGGTGATGAACGTGTCCTACAAAGCCTCAATATTCACGCCGATCCTCTGGTTGAATCCGTCAAACCCATTCTAACCAAATACAAATTAGTGAGCCGAGAAGTGCAAGCCCACAATACTGTTGTTCGTTTTGGCTCAGCAGCGGTTGGCGGTGATCGTTTTGCCGTTATTGCAGGCCCTTGCTCTGTCGAATCAGAACAACAACTCCTCTCTGTTGCTGAAATGGTCAAATCTCATGGTGCTATGGCACTACGTGGCGGCGCTTATAAACCACGTACCAGCCCTTATGATTTCCAAGGGCTTGGTGTCGAAGGGTTAAAATTGTTAAAACAAGCCAATGACATGCTCGGTATTCCAACCGTTTCTGAAGTAATGGATGTGAGCCAAGTTGAAAAAATGACTCAATATGTTGATTGTTTTCAAATTGGTGCGCGAAATATGCAAAACTATGGATTGTTAAAAATTGTCGGTGAAAGTAAAAAACCGATCTTGCTCAAACGCGGACTTTCAGCCACTATCGAGGAATTGCTACTCGCTGCGGAGTACATTTACGACGCCGGTAACCCGAATATCATTCTTTGTGAGCGTGGCATTCGCACCTTTGAGACAGCAACAAGAAATACATTGGATCTCAATGCAGTCGCTTACCTTAAGCAACATACCCACTTACCAGTGCTGGTCGACCCAAGCCATGGAACGGGAATTCGTGAGTTAGTGATCCCACTTTCACGAGCGGCTGCCGCAGTTGGGGCGGATGGCATCATTGTCGAATCACATTTAAATCCATGTGAAGCCTTATCTGATGGTCATCAAGCACTCACTGCACCAATGTTTGAACAATTAATGCAGGAATTAAAACCGTTTGTGGAAGCGGCAGGGAGAACGCTGTGAATACTCACTCAATAGGAAATCATCCACTAGGGCAAAACACATTAGCTGCTAATGAGATCGATCTTCTCAGCCTTGATGTACCTTATGTTGCCGATCCCACTGAACTGTACTTTTCAGTTTGTGGCGATCGCCCGCACAACCTTTTATTAGAATCAGCAGAAGTTGATTCTAAGCAAGATCTTAAAAGCTTAATGCTGGTCGATGCGGCAGTGCGTATTGTTTGCCGTGGTAAGGAAGTGACACTAGAAGCCTTAACCGGTAATGGTGTGAATGTTATTACCCATTTACAAAGCCAACTACCGAGCGATATTAAAGCAACCTTGGATGAAAACACCTTAACGCTGGTCTTTCCATCTAATGCCCATGATATTGATGAAGATAGCCGTTTACGCCAAACCTCATCATTTGATGCGTTGCGTTTAATCCAAAACGCATTTGATACCAAGCATCACCCGAAAGAAGCCTTATTCTTAGGTGGACTTTTTGCTTATGATTTAGTGGCAGACTTTGAGCCATTACCGGAAGTGAAACAAGACAATAACTGCCCTGACTATATCTTCTATATTGCTGAAACTTTGTTGATTATCGATCACCAACGTCGTAAAGGCACACTGCAAGCAACTTTGTTTGGTGGCAAACATTACACCAATAGCTATCACGATTTAAGTCGTCGCCTGCAAGCGATTAAAGAGATCTGTTTAAATCCACAGCCAGTGCCACCAGCACAAGTACTTGCTCAATGTGAACCTATCGCTTCTATCAATGACGAAGATTTCTGCCAAACGGTCGACAATCTCAAGCAGTACGTGATCAGCGGTGATGTGTTCCAAGTGGTGCCATCACGCCAATTTACCTTGCCATGCCCTTCTCCACTGGCGGCATACAAGGCCCTTAAAGTTGGCAACCCAAGTCCATACATGTTCTTTTTACAAGATTCAGACTTCACCTTATTTGGCGCATCACCTGAAAGTGCACTCAAATATTGCTCTGATTCAAATCAGGTAGAAATCTACCCAATAGCAGGAACACGCCCTCGTGGTAAAAATAACGATGGCTCAATCAATCTTGATTTAGATGGCCGCATTGAACTGGAACTGCGTTGCGATACCAAAGAAAACGCTGAACACATGATGCTGGTAGATCTAGCTCGTAATGATGTCGCAAGGATCAGTGAAGCTGGTAGCCGTTATGTTGCAGATTTACTAAAAGTTGATCGCTATAGCCACGTAATGCATTTGGTTTCTCGAGTGGTTGGTCAACTGCGTAGCGATCTTGATGCCCTGCATGCTTATCAAGCCTGTATGAACATGGGCACATTAACAGGTGCGCCAAAGATTCGTGCTATGCAGCTTATCCGTGATGTTGAGCAACGCCGTCGTGGTAGTTATGGCGGAGCTGTCGGCTATCTTACAGGTCATGGTGATATGGATACCTGTATCGTGATCCGTTCTGCTTACGTTGAAAATGGCATTGCCAGTGTTCAAGCAGGCGCTGGTGTGGTTTACGATTCAGTACCTCAAGCCGAAGCCGATGAAACACGCGGTAAAGCCCAAGCTGTGATTAACGCCATTCGCACTGCACATCAAGGTTAAGGAGAACCACAATGACAAACGCAACCCCAGCCCATATTGTGCTACTCGATAACTTTGATTCGTTTACTTATAACCTTGTTGATCAATTTCGCTCACTCGGTCACCCAGTAACAATCTACCGTAATAACTTATCCGCAGAGCACGTTGAAAACGCACTGGCTGAAAAAACAAATCCCGTTTTAGTGCTATCACCGGGACCTGGCGCACCAGCCGATGCTGGCTGTATGCCGGAATTAATCCTGCGTGTAAAAGGCAAAGTCCCAATGATTGGGATCTGTTTAGGCCATCAAGCCATTGTTGAAGCCTACGGCGGTAAGGTTTCAGGCGCAGGCGAAATTGTCCATGGTAAAGCGGCAATGATGAACCATAACCAACATACAGTGTTTGGTCGCTTGCCTAACCCGCTTTCTATTGCTCGTTACCACTCTTTGGTCGCAACAGAAGTACCAGCAAGCCTAACAACTATCGCAGATGTAAATGGCTTAGTCATGGCTGTACTGAACGAGCAAGATAAGGTTTGTGGCTTTCAATTCCACCCAGAGTCAATTTTAACGACCCAAGGGGCGGAGCTTTTAACACACACCTTAAATTGGGTAACAAGCCCAAATCCAAACGAATAAATTCAAAGCATTAAGGATGATGATTATGGATAACAAAATTTACGACATTGCCAATAAGCTCTACGACCAAGCATCTCTGAGCCAAGAAGAAAGTCACGCCTTGTTTGATGCCATTATCAAAGGTGAAGTGGATCCTATCTTGCTTTCGGCTGTATTAACCTCGCTAAAAATCAAAGGCGAAACACCTCAGGAAATTGCTGGTGCCGCCAGTGCGTTAGTGGCTAATGCCAACCCTTTCCCTCGCCCTGATTACGACTTTGCTGACATTGTTGGTACAGGTGGTGATGGTGCCAATACCATCAATATATCAACCACTGCGGCATTCGTTGCTGCTGCGTGTGGCATTAAAGTGGCGAAACACGGTAACCGTGGCGTTTCCAGTAAATCTGGCTCATCCGATCTACTTGATAAGTTTGGGATCAACCTGGCGATGACACCAGAAAACGCCCGTGGCGCATTAGATGAACTTGGCGTGTGTTTTTTGTTTGCCCCTGAATATCATGGTGGTGTTCGTCATGCGATGCCTGTACGTCAAACATTAAAAACCCGCACCATCTTTAATGTATTGGGGCCATTAATTAACCCTGCCAAACCTAACATTGAGTTGATGGGGGTTTACGATAACAGCCTCGTTCGCCCGATTGCAGAAACCATGGCAACCATGGGCATGAAACGTGCGGCTGTGGTTCACGGTAGCGGTTTAGACGAAGTGGCAATTCATGGTGAAACCCATGTTGCAGAAATCATCAACGGTGAAATCACAGAATATACCCTAACCCCTGCTGATTTCGGTTTGGACACTTACCCGTTAGAAGCAATCAAAGGCGGTGAGCCAGAAGAAAACCGCGCCATTATCACCAATATTTTAACGGGTAAAGGTACGCCAGCCCAAGTAGGCGCAGTCGCTGTTAACGTAGCACTGCTATTACGCTTATTTGGTCAAGAAGATCTAAAACAAAATACACAACAAGCCATTGAAGTCATGCAATCTGGCAAAGCGTTTGAGTTAGTAGAAAAATTGGCAGCACGAGGATAATCATGGAAACAGTATTAGCAAAAATTGTTGCTGACAAAAAGATTTGGGTAGAAGCACGTAAAGCGTCACAGCCACTTGATTCATTTATAAATGATCTTGTCCCAAGTGATCGTGATTTTTACCAAGCGCTCGCATCTAATACCGATCACGGTGTAGAGCGTCCTGCTTTTATTCTGGAATGTAAAAAAGCATCACCGTCGAAAGGCTTAATCCGTGATGATTTTAACCTTGGTTACATTGCGAGCGTGTACAACAACTACGCCAGTGCTATTTCTGTCTTAACCGATGAAAAGTACTTCCAAGGTAACTTTGAGTTTCTACCTCAAGTTCGTAGTCAGGTACGCCAGCCGGTATTGTGTAAAGACTTCATGGTTGATACCTACCAAGTCTATTTAGCACGTCACTATCAAGCCGATGCGATTTTACTGATGCTATCTGTGCTTAATGACGAGGAATACCAAACCCTTGCTGATGTTGCTAATGAGTTGAATCTTGGCATTTTAACTGAAGTCAGCAACGAAGAAGAGCTTGAACGAGCAATCAAGCTTAACGCTAAAGTTGTCGGCATTAACAACCGTAACTTACGTGACTTAAGCATTGATTTAAACCGCACAAAACAGCTTGCGCCTAAACTATCGCAAGACACCATTGTAATTTCAGAGTCAGGTATTTACACCAATCAAGAAGTACGTGATCTCGCAGCTTTTGCTAACGGCTTCTTAATTGGTAGCTCATTAATGGCAGAGGATAACCTTGATCTTGCGGTTCGTCGCGTACTGTTTGGTGAAAACAAAGTCTGTGGTTTAACCCAAGCCAAAGATGCCACGGCTGCCTATCAAAATGGCGCCGTTTACGGTGGTTTGATCTTTGTTCCTGCATCACCTCGTTATATTGATATTGAACAAGCTCGCCATGTAATGACAGGTGCTCCGCTTCACTTTGTCGGAGTCTTCCAAAATGCAGCAGTTAAAGAGGTTAGCCATGTTGCCAACCACCTCTCATTAGCTGCGGTTCAGCTTCATGGTGACGAAACCCAAGAGTACATCAATGAGCTTCGAGCAAGCTTACCGAAAGCCTGCCAGATTTGGAAAGCACACGGTGTGGCAGAGACCCTTCCTGAACTGAAGGATTTTACCGTTGATAAACACCTTGTTGATAGTAAAGTAGGTAATCAAAGTGGTGGTACTGGAACGAGCTTCGATTGGTCATTGATCCAAAGTAGCGATCGCAAAGGTATATTACTGGCTGGTGGCTTAAATGCAGATAACGCACAACAAGCAGCAGCATTAGGATTTGATGGCCTTGACTTAAACTCTGGTGTGGAAAGTGCACCAGGGCAAAAAGACCCGAATAAATTGGATGCGGCATTCGCGGCAATCAAAAATATTAAGGACAATAAATAATTATGAGCAAATTAAATGCCTTCTTTGGTGAATTTGGTGGTCAGTACGTACCACAAATTTTAGTCCCAGCGTTGGACCAACTGGAAGATGCGTTTATCGAAGCGCAACAAGATCCAAGTTTCCAACAAGAATTCATTACACTACTAAAAGAGTACGCTGGTCGCCCAACCGCCCTTACGCTATGTCAGAACCTCACCAAAGGTACCAACACTAAGCTGTACCTAAAGCGTGAAGACTTACTGCATGGCGGCGCACACAAAACTAACCAAGTATTAGGCCAAGCATTACTTGCTAAACGCATGGGCAAAAACGAGATCATCGCTGAAACAGGTGCTGGTCAACACGGAGTTGCAACCGCTCTTGCCTGCGCCCTATTAGGTCTGAAATGTCGTGTTTACATGGGCGCAAAAGATGTTGAGCGTCAAAGCCCGAACGTATTTCGCATGAAGCTAATGGGCGCTGAAGTGATCCCAGTCCACTCAGGCTCTGCAACGCTAAAAGATGCCTGTAACGAAGCTATGCGAGATTGGTCGGCAAGTTATGACAAAGCCCACTACTTGCTAGGTACTGCGGCAGGTCCTCACCCATTCCCGACGATTGTACGTGAGTTCCAACACATCATTGGTGAAGAGACAAAAGCACAAATTCTTGAAAAAGAAGGTCGTCTACCTGATGCGGTGATTGCTTGTGTTGGTGGTGGTTCAAATGCCATTGGTATGTTCGCAGACTTTATTAAAGAAACTGATGTTAAGTTAATTGGTGTAGAGCCTGCAGGTAAAGGTTTAGATACCGACATGCACGGTGCACCACTTAAACATGGCAAACTAGGTATTTTCTTCGGTATGAAAGCGCCACTGATGCAAGATGAGCATGGTCAAGTGGAAGAGTCTTACTCAGTTTCAGCGGGGCTTGATTTCCCATCGGTGGGCCCACAACACGCACATCTTAATGCCACTGGTCGTGCTGAATATGGTTCAGTAACAGACGATGAAGCATTGGAAGCATTCCAATTACTAGCACGTAATGAAGGTATCATTCCTGCATTGGAATCAGCACATGCACTAGCATACGCATTAAAACTGATCCAAGCAGAGCCTGAAAAAGAACAACTCTTAGTGGTGAATTTATCTGGTCGTGGTGACAAAGATATCTTTACTGTTCACGATATTTTAAAGGACAAGGGAGCACTGTAATGGATCGTTATCAAGAGTTATTCAGCACGTTGGCTGAGCGCAATGAAGGTGCCTTTGTTCCATTCGTTACCATTGGTGATCCCAATCCTGAGCAATCAATGCAGATCATCGATACTTTAGTTGAATCAGGTGCAGACGCATTAGAGCTAGGTATTCCATTTTCTGATCCGCTAGCAGATGGCCCAACCATTCAAGGGGCGACGATTCGTGCCTTAGCATCTGGTACAACACCAGCGTTGTGCTTTGAGATGCTAACGCAAATTCGCCAGAAATACCCAACACTGCCGATTGGTTTGCTGATGTACGCCAACCTTGTGTTTGCCGCAGGTATTGAAAACTTCTACCAGCAATGCGCAGAAGCGGGTGTAGATTCAGTGTTGATTGCTGACGTTCCTGTCAATGCATCACAAGAGTTTCGTAAAGCAGCAGTAAAATATGGTGTTCACCCTATTTTTATCGCGCCACCAAATGCAGACGAAGCCACACTTCAAGCTGTATCAGAGCTAGGCGGCGGTTACACTTATCTATTATCACGTGCAGGTGTTACTGGTGCTGAAACCAAAGCCGGCATGCCAATTGAACATTTGCTTTCAAGCCTTAAAGCACATAATGCACCACCCGCTATTTTAGGTTTCGGTATCTCATCCCCTGAGCAAGTCCGTGATGCTATTGAAGCCGGTGCGGCTGGTGCCATTTCAGGATCGGCAGTAGTCAAAATCATTGAGCAAAACCTTGGTGATAACAACCAAATGCTAGCGCAACTGGCTGAGTTTATTTCAGCAATGAAAGCGGCAAGCCTGCGCTAATTTACTCAATATAAAAGAAGCCTATGTTCCTCTTACGCTTAAGCGCTAAAAGGACATAGGCTTCTTTTTTGCGTCAAAAACGCCACACACATACTATCTTCGATGCATATTTAAAGGTGTTTTTTTACTGGCTTTGCGCAAAATATGGAATCAAATAATTGCCATTGCAGATTGTTGCATGTAAAAGACAGCTTTATAAAATATTGGTGTAACAATTAAAACAATACCAACACCTTATGTTACCGCTTTTAGCGCTTGCTTATGCATCACATATAGAGGTCATGATTGTGCAGAATAATGGAAATCTGATGAAAAACATTGGTGTTCAAGTTGTTATTGCCATGTTCTTAGGGACATTAGTTGGGGCTATGATGGGCCATGAAGCCTCTATCTTTGCGCCACTCGGCAGTATTTTTATTCATCTAATCAAAATGCTGGTGATCCCATTAGTTGCCGTTGCCATTATTTCAGGCGCAGCTGGGCTTGGAAATAGTCAATCAGCAGGAAAAGTGGGCGTCAGTACCTTACTCTTTTTCACCCTAACTTCAGCTATCGCAGTCTCCCTTGCCCTTTTTATGGGGCATATATTCAAACCGGGTGTGGGTGTCGATCTGAATGCTGTCTCAGGACTATTTGCCAAAACCTATGCCGATAAAGGTGAATTACCTACTTTTTGGAATACCGTATTGGGTATGATCCCAACCAATGTTTTCCAATCACTCACTGAAGCCAATATCTTACAAATTCTTGTTTTCTGTCTTTTCTTTGGTATTGCTATTTCTAAGTTAGAAAAAGAACGTCGCGATCCGCTGGTTAACGGTATTAATGCTATCGTGGATGCCATGGTGTGGATGATCAACATTGTTATGAAGATTGCACCATTAGGCGTATTTGGTTTGATGGCTGATGCCGTTGGCACCTTTGGTTTCGATGCTTTAATGGTGGTATTTAAACTGTTTGTGGTTTACGTTGCTGCAATTGCGATTTATGGCTTTATCTTCTACCCACTGCTAGTACAGGTATTGAGTAAAACGTCGGCTTTAACTTTCTTATCTGCCATGAAAAAGCCACAGATTGTTGCCCTTTCCACCGCCTCTTCAATGGCAACACTGCCTGTGAATATGGAAACCTGTGAAGAAGAATTAAAAGTGCGTAACTCTACCGCTTCTTTTGTCCTCCCATTAGGAGCAACGATTAATATGAGCGGTAATGCGATTTATTATGGTTTAGTTGCCATGTTCTTTGCCCAGATTTTCCAAGTTGATTTAAGTCTTGGCGCTTATATTGCGATTATCCTAACCTCAACCTTAGGTGCAGTCGGTCAGGCTGGAGTACCAGGGCCTTCTTTTCTCGTTGTCGCCGTGTTACTTGCCGCAGGTATTCCGATTGAAGGGCTACCACTGCTGTTCGCCTTAGATCGTATTTTTGACATGATCCGCACAGCTCTAAACATTACCGGTGATGCGGCTTGTGCCGTCATTATTGATGATCTAATCGAGCAGCAACCGACTCAAAAATAAACCTTATTCACAACGCTCAAGCTACTCTTTCATCAACAGGTGAAGAGTAGCTTTTTTTGATCGTTTTTCATTCATGATTCTAAAAAGGTATACTATCAATAATTCTTAGAAATGAGTTGTTGTAATGAAACAATTAATCGATTATATCCCCCTTATTATCTTCTTTATTTTATTTAAAACGAGCGGCATTTTTATTGCGACAGGCGCATTAATTGCGGCAACAGCTGTACAAATTGTAG
>NZ_SSMG01000432.1:1603-5163 GCF_009873615.1 Photobacterium lucens | reverse complement strand
AAAAATTTACTGGCAGTACGAAATATAATGCCATCTAAGCATTAATATTCTTGACTCCCCTTCTATCTATTCCCATTTTTTGGAGCCAAAAATAGTGCAGAACTACAAACGTGAAACAGCACAACTGGTAAAACTAGCTGTGCCTGTCCTTATTGCCGCTGTGGCTCAAACATCCATGGGCTTTATTGATACCGTTATGGCAGGTGGTGTCAGTGCTGTCGATATGGCAGCCGTAGCAGTGGCTGCGAGTATCTGGCTACCATCGATTCTATTTGGTGTGGGTCTGCTTATGGCACTGGTACCCATTGTTGCCCAGTTAAGTGGCTCAGGACAAAAAGACAAAGTTCCTTTTGAGGTTCAACACGGCTTTTACCTTGCCGTATTAGTATCGATACCAACAATGCTGATCCTCTATAAAGCCGGTATTTTAATCCACTATATGGATGTTGAACCCGTGCTTGCTGAAAAAACAGTGGGTTATTTACACGCTGTACTTTTTGCAGTCCCTGCGTTTCTGTTTTTCCAAACCTTAAAGAGTTTCTCTGAAGGGCTTTCATTTACCATTCCTGGTATGGTTATTGGCTTTCTAGGCTTACTGGCAAACATTCCACTTAACTGGATCTTTGTTTACGGTAAATTCGGAGCACCTGAACTAGGCGGTGTTGGTTGTGGTGTCGCCACTGCCATTGTTTACTGGTTCATGTTCATTGCACTCCTGATTTTTGTAAAACTGAATAAACGACTTAACAGCATTGGGCTTTTCTCGCATATCTATCGCCCACAATTTAAAGCGTTAACCCGTTTATTTAAATTAGGTTTCCCTGTTGCTGCTTCTATCTTCTTTGAAGTATCGCTGTTTGCTGTGATTGCCTTATTAATTTCACCTTTGGGTGCGAACAAAGTCGCTTCTCACCAAATAGCGATGAACTTCTCATCACTGGTTTACATGTTACCAATGAGTATTGGTGCAGCTGTGAGTATCCGTGTTGGTCACAAGATGGGGGAAAAAGACATTGATGGCGCACGTATCGCAAGCCACTGTGGTCTATTGGTTGGTACAGCCCTTTCAATCTGTACTGCCATTCTTACGGTGATGTTCCGTGAACACATTGCAGAACTATATACTCATAACCCGCACGTGATTGTACTTGCAGGACAACTACTGTTATTTGCAGCCATCTACCAATGTAGTGATGCTATCCAAGTTGTAGCAGCGGGTGCATTACGTGGCTATAAAGATATGCGCGCAATCTTCATTTGTACCTTTATTGCGTACTGGTTGATTGGCTTACCATCAGGCTACATTCTTGGTTTAACCAACCTTGTTGTCCCTGCTATGGGTCCTGAAGGTTTCTGGATTGGCTTTATTCTTGGTCTAAGTTCAGCGGCAGTAATGCTTGGGTGGCGATTAGCTTATGTTCATAAGCTGGATGTTGGCAAACAATTAGAAATGTCATACCGATAAACCAAAAGGCGATCATCAGATCGCCTTTTTTGATCTAATATCAATAATAATCAGTATGATAAAACTAAACATAAGCGATTAAGCCAGCACTATGCCAAACACGTTTACATCTATACTACAGACATTCACACTGGCATTGGGGCTAGTATTGCTGCTTGCTGGCTGTAAACAAAATAACAGTGAAGCCGCATTTGAGAACTACCACCAGCGCCTCACCAACGTATTAGATATCGAGCCAACGCCTATCCCAAAAACAGATGTAGTGCTACTGCCGCAAAAGCGCGATCTCAACCAAGCTTTGCCTGATATTCGTATCGGTTTATTAGATGCTTATGAACTGCGTCAATGTGGCTTATTCCAACTGATTGCCGAACGCAATTCGATTCTCGGCAAAGTGCAAGATAAAACCCGCAGTTTGCAATACGAATTGTTATTTTTAAACGGCTTAAGTTACTGCCTTACTCAACTTAAGTCTGATTCAGATCTAGTTACAGAACTCACACCAATCTATAAGCAAAAACAACAGCAGTTACCAATGGTTTTCTGGAACATGATTTTTACTGGTGAAGAATGGCGCAAACAACTCACCTTAGGACATGAGCTCGTCGACAGCGAGAAAAACAGTGCATTTCTCACCAGCCTCAGTGCTTTTAGCTATGTTACCGATCTGATCAATAACAACGTAGCGAAAACACCTGCACCAATCGCCCCTGCGCTAATAGAAAAGAAATACCAAGATCTGCTTTATCATCAACAGCAAATTTATAACAGCCGCTATATTGGTGATCTGTTTTACTCGCTTGCTCGCACTACCACTTGGCTTAATACCATCACCGCACAACTCAACGCCAATCAAGATTTGATCTTGTGTGGTAACAACATAAATCAGCAAAAAGCTAAATACTTACGTAACGTGTTCTACAAATTCTATGTTGCAGATATTCAACGCTATTTAGCCTACCTTGACTCACAGTACCAACAAATTCAGCCTGTTTTGCAGCAAATATATCAACAATTAAGTCAAGCACCTATACAAGTCACACCGGATATGCAAGGTTATATAGATGCCTATATCAATGGAGAAGCCTACCGCCAATTCCATCAAGCAACATTAGATCATGTGAAATTTTGGCAACGATTATTCAAACAATGCAATTTTAAAGTGGGACAATAAAAATGCTCAAACAAGCGATCAACTCACTTCAAAATTATCGGGTTTACACTAAAATTTAAACACGCAGAGATAGAATCACAGATAGCTTAGGCTTTACGCATTTTTCATATTAGGGATAGGAGACATTCATGAAGAAAAATAAGAATGAAGCGAAACTTCTGAAAAAAGCGCTAGAACTTGGCTTTGCCTTTGCCAAAAAACAAGGATTTTCCGATCTTGACCGCAGTGTTGGCTCCACTGACCGTGTCGAGTGTATTTATCGCTTATTAGTCGAATGTAAGCAAATTACCCCACTCGCCGTTGATCAAGAAGATGGCGTACACATGAAGCACAAGCTGGTGTTATGGATCAGCCGCCTACTTCCACCCGATCATGAATTACTGAATTAATCCAAGAGCAGTGGCTAAATCACATCATCCGCCACTGCTTTACTTCTCTTTTTGTTATCACAGTTTCTCTTGTCTTCTCGTAACTTAGACTATTTCATCAGCATCATTTTATTGAAACTGGCTATTGTGCAAGCAAACGCACTGAATTTACTAAAAAAGCCGATTTTAACACTTGCCTCATAACAGGTGACTCGCTAATATGCTTGTCGTTCCTTGGAACATCTGTACGAGCGTAGCTCAGCTGGTTAGAGCGCTACCTTGACATGGTAGAGGTCGGTGGTTCGAGTCCACTCGTTCGTACCAATTTATGATTAAAACCAGAAATCATAAATACACAATTTGCGTCTATAGCTCAGTTGGTTAGAGTACTACCTTGACATGGTAGGGGTCGGCAGTTCGAGTCTGCCTAGACGCACCAAATTTTATGAAGTGATTAATTCAATCGGTTCATGATATACGAGCGTAGCTCAGCTGGTTAGAGCGCTACCTTGACATGGTAGAGGTCGGTGGTTCGAGTCCACTCGTTCGTACC
>NZ_SSMG01000432.1:0-1503 GCF_009873615.1 Photobacterium lucens | reverse complement strand
AAATTCAATGATTAAACCAACCAGATTTAATCATATAAAAAATACAATATGCGTCTGTAGCTCAGCTGGTTAGAGTACTACCTTGACATGGTAGGGGTCGGTGGTTCGAGTCCACTCAGACGCACCAAATTATCTTAAGATACAACGAAGCCTGCTTTTAAGCGGGCTTTTTTGTGACTGAAATTTATTTTAACTCCTTAGCTGCTAACCATCTCCTACTTCTAATTACGTCACCCTCATTAACGTTTCACTCTACTAGATATCAATAGAGCGATCTTTTATTAAGATCCTGTTTTTAAAGTAACAAAGCGTTACTAGCATCATGATTTTAAAAGTTTATACATACTACAATTGTCTAAATTTTAAGGCTCTCCAATAAAGAAAATTAGAATTTAATTTTAATCTAGTAAAATAGGGGAAAGTGTGGAATTTACTAATACCATTGATTACCACAGGAAAAATCCAGATGTATCATTATCTGAATATTATCGCATGCTACGCCTTGAACTGTCCTCCTCACTTAGCACTAAGAAAAAGATATACTTAGATACTAAATTTTGGGTGTTACTTCGAAATGGTTCAATGAACCCGAATGTTTATAAACAAGAATATTACTTACTTCAGCTAGCTTTAAAACTAGTAGAAAACGGAACATGTATTTTCCCTATTAGCGAAGATGTCTTCATTGAAGTAACTCGACAAACCGATAAAGAAACTCTATTAAACACAGTCAAACTAATTGATCTATTATCCCAAGGAGTTTCAACAATAAGTCATGATGAAAGAATCGAATTTGAAGTAATGCATTTTATCTATTCACATTTAAAGCAAGATGTTTACTTACCTCAGGAAATGGTATGGACTAAATTATCCTATACCATGGGTTTTAGTTCATTCTCTCATGAATATATTGCTGATTCAGAAAATTTAGTAATTCAAAAAGCATTTACAGACCATATGTGGTCTATTGCACTCGTAGACCAAATCAAAAAGATGCTTGAAAACCGAGCTTTTGATGATTTACCTAAACCACCAACTGCAGAAAACATTAACTTAGGTCAATTCGCACATGCAAATGAAGCATCAAGCTTTAAACAAATGTTTATGAATGAAGTCTCTGGGTGGATCGATTTTTATAAGGATTTATTATGTGAACTCATGGAGCACTGTTACTCGAATCTAAGTAATAATCCTGCTTCTAGCTGTCTAACAAAGCAAGAACGGGATAAAAAGAGACAAGAAATATCCTTGCTTATTTATAATATTTTTCGACTTGATAAAATAGGGACATATCTACCTTCAGCTCGTATTACATCAAGCTTATATGCAGCAGTCCGATGGGACAAAAAACAAAAGTTTCAGGATCATGACTTTCATGATTTTCGTCATGCTAGCGCCGCACTTCCATATTTTGATCACTTTTTTACAGAAAAGCGTCTAACCCATCTAGTAACACAAAAACATTTACAGTTAGATCAAATATTTAAGTGTCAAGTATGCTCA